>CAWUUZ010000311.1:0-15001 GCA_963925745.1 uncultured Pseudomonadales bacterium | reverse complement strand
GAAAATGTTGGTTATGTGGATCACCGGTTACAGAGTCAACCTCGTAGGTCGGCAAAGGCCGCTTACGGGATTGTAAATACTCCTGCAACCGTGTTTTGGGGTCTTTGGACACCTGTTCTAGCGTGAGCCCATCGAGGCGGTCTTGGTACCAAAACAAAACGCGTTCTTTGGCTACCGTCATGCCTCGGTCTAGGAATATGCCACCGATAATGGCTTCAACCGTGTCTGCTAAAATAGACTCGCGTTTAAAACCACCACTCTTTAACTCGCCAGAACCCAGATTTAAATATTGACCCAGGTCCCAGGCAATACCAATTTTAGCGAGGGTATCGCCTTTGACCAAGCTGGCCCGCAAACGGCTCAACTGGCCTTCTCTGGCAGTCTGGAATTTTTCGTACAGGGCTTCAGCAATAACGAAATTTAAAATTGAATCACCCAAAAACTCCATGCGCTCATTATTCTGGCTACCAGAATAACTGCGGTGTGTGAGCGCAAGGTGCAACAATTCGACGTTATCAAATTCATACCCAATCGTGCGATTGAGGCGTTTCAGGGAATCATTCACGTTATGGCTGCATCGCATATTCTTCGTGGAAAGTCACCAATACATCAACGTTAGACATGATGTGAACCTGCTTGGTGTAGTCCAAAACGAGTTTTCTAGGGTCGCTGCTCTGATCAATTTTGAAGCCATTTTTAATGTCAAATTGCACATTGTTGATCGACAAGTTTTTGCGAAAACGATCTAGGATATCCGCTGCGGCATAGTTGCTCGATTTGGTATCGGCAGAAATTTCCTGCACCACATTTTTAACATACCAGTGGTCTGTGTACAGGGGTGCGATACGCACAATCAGCAAACCAAAGAAGCTCGCTAACAGGATAATGAATATGACAAGTGTCACTGAGAATCCGCGCTGTGAGGATGCAAAACCTGATTTAAATGCCATTATTTTACTTCTCCATTTCTGCTAATCGACGGAAGTGAGCCTAATGAAGGCCAGTGTAACCATATTGCAAAAGCTTTGCCCAATACAGCCTGTTCGTCAACAAAACCCCAATATCTCGAATCATAGCTGTTGTCACGGTTGTCACCCATGGCAAAATACTTGCCTTCAGGAACGACCACGCCCATTTCAGGTATCCATTCCTCAGCCAACATACTGTTGCGATAGGCCTTATAGATTTTGTGGTTGACGTCGTCACCCAGCTGTTCTTCAAACAACCGCACCGGCTCGCCATCGAGGATTTCATCAGCCAAATACCGCGCTGTCACCTCAACGTCGTTTATCCAGAGACGCTTGCGTCGATAATCAAATCGAATGTGATCCCCGGGAACACCGATAACCCGCTTGATAAAGGTTTTATCCGGTTCATGGGGCGGCTTAAATACAAACAAATCACCCCTTTCCGGATGGCCAATTTCATAGAGTGTTTTGCCCGTAACCGGCATTTTCAGGCCATAGGCAAACTTGTTGACCACGATAAAGTCGCCAATCAACAGCGTCGGTTTCATGGAGCCTGAGGGGATTTGAAATGGCTCGGCTAAAAATGAGCGTAACAACAGGACCAACAGCAACACGGGGAAAAAGGATTTTGATGATTCAATGACAACCGGTTCAACGGCGATCAGATCATGCGCAGGGTCGTCCATGGCAAATCGGTCTGCTGCCAGAATTTGTAGTTTTCGACGCAACACACCGATGGACAAAAAGTTAACCATAACAACGACACCGGTCGCTGTGGTTGCCAAGGACAACAGGATAGAAAAATCGAGACTCTTTCTGATAGACAGATAGAGCAATGGCAGCAAAGAATACAAAAACAACTTGCCCAGCCAATCAACCCAAACGGGTTCCTTTACCAGGGCGACAACCATATCACTGCCGCCATCGGTGTTTGCTGATGCAATGGCCTTTAGGTAACGGCGTAGTCCTAGCGTAAAGGCTTCTAGAACCCACAAAATACCCGTTGTCGCACTGACGATGGCGGCTAGATTAAATAAATCCATGGTTGCTCCATTATTCAACTTTAAGGATCGCTAAAAACGCTTCCTGAGGTATCTCAATACGACCGAATTGCTTCATGCGCTTCTTGCCGTCTTTCTGTTTCTGTAGCAACTTCTTCTTACGAGACACGTCACCGCCATAGCACTTGGCTGTAACATCTTTACGCATGGCCTTGACGTTTGTGCGTGCAATCACCTGATTGCCCACCGCTGCCTGAATCGCAACGTCGTACATCTGTCGTGGAATCAACTCTTTCATCTTCTGACAGAGTACAAGACCCCGCGCACGAATCGCATTCTGGTGCATGATGACAGCCAAGGCATCGACATTTTCACCGTTGACCAGAATATCCAAACGGGTCATATCAGCCGCTTCAAAGCGCGCGAAGGTAAAATCAAGCGACGCAAAACCTTTGGACACGGATTTCAGACGGTCAAAGAAGTCCATCACGACCTCTGCCATGGGAATATCATAGCTCAGCGCCACTTGGCCGCCGAGAAACTGCATATCGATTTGAATACCACGTCGATCTGTACAGAGGGTAATGACATTGCCCAAATAGGCCTGGGGCACCAAGATGTTTACCTTGACGATCGGCTCCCGTATTTCTTCAATATTTTGCGGTGGTGGTAATTTTGATGGGTTATCAACCATCACCACCTTGCCATCTGTTCGCAACACCTCGTAGACCACGGTCGGCGCTGTGGTAATCAAATCGAGGTTGTATTCACGCTCCAGACGTTCCTGGATGATTTCCATGTGCAGTAGGCCCAAAAAGCCACAGCGAAAACCAAATCCCAAGGCATCGGAAGATTCAGGTTCAAAAAACAACGATGCATCATTGAGGCTCAATTTCGACAGGGCATCTCTAAAGTCTTCATAGTCATCTGATGAGGTTGGGAATAGACCAGCGTAAACCTGAGGCTTTATCTTCTTAAACCCTTCTAGCTGCTCTACGTGAGGGGTCTTGGTATGGGTAATGGTGTCGCCCACGGGTGCTCCGTGAATGTCTTTGATCGAGGCACAAACAAAACCCACTTCACCCGCTCTCAAAATACCGGTGACGTTGCGTTTAGGGGTAAACACACCAATGGAGTCAACAATGTGCGAGCGACCGGTAGACTTGATAAGGATCTTATCGCCTTTTCGCATCGTGCCGTCTTTGACGCGCACCAAAGACACCACCCCAAGGTAGTTGTCAAACCAGGAGTCGATAATCAAACATTGCAAATCACCATCAGGATCGCCCTCTGGTGGCGGTACCCGCTTGACCAATTCTTCAAGTACTTCGATAACATTGAGGCCAGACTTGGCACTGCAGTGCACCGCATCTGTGGCATCAATGCCGATAATTTCTTCAATTTCAGTGGCAACGCGCTCTGGCTCGGCCTGAGGCAAATCGATTTTGTTCAAAACGGGAACAACTTCAAGACCCATTTCTATCGCCGTGTAGCAGTTGGCAACAGATTGCGCTTCAACACCCTGAGCAGCATCGACAATCAATAAGGCGCCTTCACAGGCTGCCAACGATCGCGAGACCTCGTAGGTGAAGTCAACATGCCCTGGCGTGTCAATAAAGTTCAGTAAAAAGGTTTCACCACTGAGCGCTGTATAATTAAGGCTCACACTCTGTGCCTTAATCGTAATGCCACGCTCTCGCTCAATATCCATACTGTCTAAGACCTGAGCAGCCATTTCTCGGTTCGTCAAACCACCGCAAACCTGTATAAATCGGTCAGCTAGGGTGGACTTACCATGGTCAATATGGGCAATGATTGAAAAATTTCGTATGTGTGACAGTTTACTACTCACAGATGCTACTTCGCTTGGTCAGAGTTGAATGGCCGATTTTCGGTTTCACTGAAAAATGGGTCGCGATTTTAACGAAAAACGTCTCAGCAAGCTACTGCTCAGCTCCGATAAGCGCGGCGAAAACGAAACTATCCCGCTTTCGCCGCATATTTCTATCGAATTCGCGCTGCAATAAAGCGTGGCGAGCCATCACGTAACAGTCGCAATGCAATTACCTGTCCCGGTTTTATTTGCACCAACAAAGATTGCAGCTGTGCATTAGAGACAATGGGTTGGTTGCCGATCATGGTAATAATATCCCCTGCCGCCATGCCCGCCTGTTGACCTGGACCAGCCAATACCTCAGTGACACGAACGCCCCCTTCTCCCAGTGCGGTCAAATCTTCAGGACTCAAGTCTTCTGTACGGATTTGAAGCGCATTGTCTGGCAAGGCTTGCGGTTGCCCGATACCGATCGCTGCCGCTTGCTCAGCTGAAGGCAGTTCTTCAATGATGATCGACACTGATTTTTTGGCACCGTCTCGCAGTAACACAACCGTTGCCTTTTCACCCGGCATAACGGTCCCAACGATCGGTGGCAATTCACTCGAGTTTGCAATGGAGATGCCGTTAAAGCTCAAAATGATGTCACCATTTTTCAAACCTGCTTTTTCAGCCGGAGAATCGGGTAGCACCTGCGAAACCAAGGCCCCTTGAGCCCTTTTAAGCCCATAGGACTCAGCCAAATCTTGGTCTAGCTGCTGAATCAAGACACCCAACCAACCGCGAGATACAGCGCCCTTTTCACGGATTTGGTTATAGACGTTTTTAGCCAGGTTGGACGGAATGGCAAATGACACACCCATATAACCCCCTGAACGGGTATAGATCTGGGCATTGATTCCCACCACTTCGCCGTCAAGGTTGTAGAGCGGTCCACCCGAATTTCCAGGGTTGATAGCCACATCAGTTTGGATAAAGGGAATATAGTTTTCGCCAATATTACGACCCATCGCACTCACAATACCGGCCGTAACCGAATAGTCGAGGTTAAAGGGTGAGCCAATCGCCAATACCCATGCGCCCACCTTTAATTGGTCAGAATCGCCAAAGGTAACCGCTTTAAAATCGGCGCCCTCGATCTTTAATACTGCCAAATCAGTGCGGGGATCAGTCCCTATCACAACTGCTTGGTATTCACTTCTATCGGTAAGCCACACCGTGACCGTATCAGCGCCTTCAACCACATGGTTGTTGGTTAAAATATAACCATCACTACTCACCAGAAAACCAGATCCACTCGATTCACGGGGTCCTGTGTCCGGCTGCGGGAAGGGAATGTCACCAAAGAAGCGTTTGAATATTTCGGGCACCTGCTCATTCGGAAATGCCGGATTGTCAGAAGCGGTTTTTGCCTCTGTTACGGTGCCGATTTTCACCACAGACGGAGAATTGGTGGCAGCCAGCTCAGTAAAGTCTGGAAGCGTCACCGTTGCCCCTTGAACGGCAGACACCCAGAATGCTGTCATCAGGGTTAACCAAATAAAATGTCGCTGAACGTTCATGTCTTTCCTCTCATACACAACCGATTGAAGTGACACACAACATGTTACCAATCGAGGCTAAAAACCAGTGTCTGAGCGCTGTTTTACTGAAGGTTTACAGTCCACCTACGCGCTATAATAGGGCTAAAAACAGCACAGGCTGCAAAAAAGGAATGACCTATTGGGGTTTCATCTGAGGATGGTATTTGGTATCACAGTCCCACCGAGACACGACCTTTCTGACCCAGCCAAAAGCCAAAGCAAGACCGGAAATACCCGTAGCCGCTACGACCAAATCATGCCAGCCAAGGGCCTGTGCAACCGATGTCATCAGGAGCATTACGAGCAGCGGAAAGCCATATACCAGCAGCGCCGTCTTGACCAAAACACCCTCTTCAATCAGTACGTCCACCTGACTACCAACAGCTGCCTGCACGGCATCATCTGGCCGCGCTATGCGCAAGACATTTTTTTTGTACTGGCGACCCTCGTCCATCAGCTGTCCGAGTACTGCCTGTCCACATCCAGAGCGCGCAGAGCAACTTTGGCACGATGACGCCCTTACGGTTTCAACCCAAACAAAGTCTGCATCCTGTGCAATGACAGTTCCTGATTCTGCGATCATACCTACCTCACACCCGACCCAACTAGGATTCAACTAGGATTCAACTACGACCCAACTACAATTTCACCCATTGGGGTCTCATGATAACAGCATTTGCCACACTGCCCTACCGAATCAATAGGACCAGTTTACCGTGACGATGAGCGCCTAACAGAAGCAGGGGCCTACAGTTACGAATTTGACTGGTGGCAATAAGATCAAAAATTTATGCACGATTGATACGGCATCACTGGATATTTGTGCCCCACAACTTATACTCGCCTTCACATTTATGCTGGGTAGCTGTCTATGTCCGATATGACCTTTGACGCCATTATTTTGGGCAGCGGTGCCGCAGGCCTTACAGCCGCGCTTCTTATGCCACGCAGTTGGCGTATCGCACTGATTAGCAAAACCGAATTGATTAGCGGTGCCACGCAATGGGCACAGGGTGGCATTGCTGCGGTATTGGACCACAGTGACTCTGTGGATGCCCACATATCCGATACCCTTATCTCCGGCGCAGGCCTCTGTCATTTGGATGCGGTGACCCAAACGGTGACCCAGTCACCAACGGCCATTGACTGGCTGATCGAACAGGGCGTGCCCTTTACCGTTAATCCCCAGTTTGTAAAACCGGGTGAAGACTATCCCTTCCACCTGACCCGTGAAGGTGGCCATAGCCACCGAAGAGTCATTCATGCGGCAGATGCAACAGGCCGCGCTGTCTCTGAGACCCTGGCCAACAACGTACGCGCCTGCAAAAATGTGCATCTGTTTGAGAATTTTACCGGCATTGATATCGTTACCCTTGAAAAACTTGGTTTACCTGGATCTGGCGCAGCCGGCATGTACGCCCTTGATCGCGTCAATAAGGTTGTGGTGAGTTTCAAATCGCGACGCATCTTGCTCGCAACGGGTGGTGCATCAAAGGCTTATCTCTACACCTCGAATACAGATGGCACCTCTGGTGACGGCATTGCGATGGCTTGGCGCGCAGGCTGTGAGGTTGCCAATATGGAATTCAACCAATTCCATCCGACCTGTCTCTATCATCCCCATGCAAAGTCCTTTCTCATTTCGGAAGCTGTTCGAGGCGAAGGTGGCAAATTGAGTTTGCCCAATGGCGAAGCCTTTATGCAGAAATTTGACGCCCGACTAGAACTGGCGCCACGCGATATTGTCGCGCGCGCCATCGACCATGAAATGAAGCGTCTGGGTATCGACCATGTGAATTTAGACATCAGTCACCAGCCTGCAGACTTTATCAAACACCACTTTCCAACCATTTACAGCCGCTGCCTAGACTATGGCATCGACATCACCCAACAACCCATTCCTGTTGTACCGGCAGCGCACTATACCTGTGGTGGCATACAAACAGATCTCAACGCCTGTACCACGGTTAATGGCATCTATGCGGCGGGTGAATGCGCCCATACTGGCTTACACGGTGCGAACCGTCTGGCCTCAAATTCATTGCTCGAATGTTTGGTCTTTGCACGTACTGGTGTGACTCACATGGAAAGCCAACAGCTGCCTGCCATCGATTACCAGCTACCCGAGTGGGATAACACCCGTGTAACGGATTCAAATGAAGATGTTGCGATCTCTCACAACTGGGACGAAGTACGGCGGTTTATGTGGGACTATGTGGGCATCGTTCGTTCTGACAAGCGGCTGTTACGGGCATTAAAGCGGGTTAAGCTGATTCAAGAAGAGGTGAATGAACACTACCGCACCTACCATGTCAGCAATAACCAGCTAGAGCTACGAAATCTGGTCATGGTGGCAGAATTGATGATTCGGTCTGCTTTGCTACGAAAGGAAAGCCGTGGATTACATTTTACCCAAGACTATCCTGAACTCCTGCCAGAGGCATGTGACACCGTTCTAAAACCAAAAACGACATCCTAACGCTAGGCGGATATGGTCAGCCAGGCGCGAAATTCGCGCAATTCTGATGCGATCGCTGAATCGGAGAACAGCACCAGGGGTCTCTGGCTGCCATCACTGTTTTGAAGCTTTATGACAGTCAGCACATAGGTGTTCCAGGGTATAGACACCAGGGTTCCAGACCAGCGGTTGCCGTCCTTTTGAATCAGCACAAATTCTTTATCGATGTGCTCAAACCCGACTACCGACGATTTTGAGGCCAGTGAAACAAACCGAAAAAACAGCCAGTTAAATCCCACGCCTATCGGAAACAACAGCATCAGAAACAGTGGGTGTAAATCAGCCAGACTGCCTATGGCTAACATCGAAATCAGCAACAGGGCATAAAGCCAATGCTTCATCCAATTGGAGTGTTTTAGGGTTACTTCCAGTTTTTTAGCGGCTTGCAAGAATCTTCCCCACGATCGTAGCGATTTCAACATCTTCAGGTACAGCAGCACCCATAAACCAAGAAAACATATCCTGATCTTCACAGGCCAAGAGCTGTTCAAAACGTTCTTGATCCTGTTCACTGATATGTGGGTAGTGGTCACGAACAAAGGGTACTAAAATCAAATCCAACTCCAACATGCCTCGACGGCTGTGCCAAAATATGCGATTTAATTTTTCCTGACTAACCGTTTTATTTTTCACTGTCGCCCTTATCATGTTAAAAGTGGGTTCCTATATGACACCCTCTTTTCTGCGGATACCTTCATTGCCAGAATGAAGCCTAAGAACAGCCATTATAACCAAGGAAATAATAATGTCCGACACTTTCAGCGGATTTGTTTCACCTTTGTCTCACTTTGGACTGATTTACATCAGTGGCCCTGACTGCCTAAACTTTCTACAGGGTCAAACGACCATAGATGTGAAACAGATAAACCCTGAACGCTGTATGCCTGGTGCATTCTGCAACCCAAAGGGGCGGGTTATCGCAACCTTTATGGCCTTAACCTGGCACGAGGGCGTTATGCTGGTTCTGTCGTCTGAACTTGTGGCGTCTACCATAGCCCACCTCAGCAAATACGCCGCTTTTTCGAAAACCACCCTGGTTGACCACAGCAAACATTGGCACCTGCTGGGGATCGACAAACCCCTCGACCCGATCAGCGACAGTGTGGTTAGCGCAGGTTGGGATGACAACCGGCACCTTGTTTTCTTAAACCCCATAGAAGATGACTATGAAGCTGTTTTGGAAAGACACCTGACCGAACGTACTGTGATTCTGGAAGACACCTGGCAAGCCTGTGACATTCAAATGGGACTCGTTTGGATTGACGCCAGTACGACAGGTGAATACACGCCACACCACATAAACCTGCAATGGAATCAGGGCGTCAACTTTAAAAAGGGATGCTATACCGGGCAAGAAGTGGTCTCACGCATGCATTTTAAGGGAAAACTCAAGACTTTTGCCTTTGCGCTACAGAGTGACCATGCCGTTCTGCCCTACCAAAAGCTGTACGGAAATGCGGGACAGCCGGTCGGCGAGGTAGTGAATATGGCCAAGGGCTGGGTGATGGCAGTTCTCAAGCAAGAACAGGTCTGGGAGGGTATTTATTCAGATACCGAACAGCACCACAGGCTCAAAGAACAGACGCTACCCTATCAAGAAGCGATAGCGGAAACCCTATTGCGCCAGCAAGAGAAGTCGTCATAGGCCCTGACGTTGGGTAGCTCAGATGTGGGCGTCCAATTCGGACAAAAGCATCAGCGCTTCAATACGGTTGGTGCCACAAAAGGCGGGTTCTGCTGAAAACTGACTGCAGAACGCGGGTCTTTCTGGTTTTTCCCACAACAGACACAGGTAGTCTGCATCCAGATGCAAACAACGCTGTCCTGCTGGCTTACCCTCAGGCATCCCTGGCATAGGGGTCGTGATTGAGGGTGCAATACAGCAGGCACCACAACCTGAACGACAGCGCATTGTCTCTTGATTCGCGTTTGATGCCACCTGCTCCAATCCCCTTGATGTCGCGCTACAGCATGCAGCACGGGATAACCGCTGGCGATTGTGACCAATAGCGCCGCACCAAGCAACCTGTGTTGTCATGCTGTAAACAAAATCGGTGCAGGCATCTGACATTTTCAACGGGTCTTGCTTGAGCGAACTCCAGGCACAGGGCAAAATGGCGTTTCTGGCGCCTGTGCGTGAGATAGATGACCAAACCCTTTTTTATGGATTACTGGATTCAATATGACCCATGCAAAACAGCTACACTTTACCGAACAGGGCACCGGACAGCCGCTGTTAATACTGCATGGTCTATTTGGTGCTGGTAACAATTGGAATCAAATTGGTAAGGCGTTGTCCGAGCACTATCGGATCATCCAAGTGGATCTGCGCAATCACGGTCAGTCATTTCACGACGATAAGATGGACTACCCCATCATGGCCAGCGATGTGATCGCACTGATGGACTCCTTGAACTTACAAAAGGCGATCCTGCTAGGTCACTCTATGGGTGGCAAAGTGGCTATGGAATGCGCGTTGCAACACCCAGAGCGGATCGACAAACTCATCGTTGTCGACATAGCCCCTGTCGCGTACGAATCACGTCATGGCGACGTTTTTGAGGGTATCAGATCCGTCAATTTGCCTGCCCTAGAGCACCGGAAAGATGCAGCCGCACAGCTAGAGATGCATGTTAGCGACCCAATCATCGTGCAGTTTTTAATGAAGAACCTGCACCGCACGCCCAAGGGGTTTGAATGGCGCTTTAACGCCGCTGTTTTGGAAGCCTGCTATGCAGAACTCATTGCTGCACCCACTCAAAATGCGGTATTTAATGGGCCTGCCTTATTTATCAAAGGCACAAAGTCGGATTATATTTTGGCGGCGCACAAAGACCGAATCACCGCGTTATTTCCCAAGGCACAGGCACGACTCATACAGGATTCGGGCCATTGGCCCCATGCCGAAAAGCCCCGTGTATTGCTGTTACTGGTCAACCAATTCTTGATGGACAAGGCCAATAGCCCTGCCTAGCCCTGTCTCTTTTGGGTTTATTTTAAGACCGTTTAACCCGGCAATGCTGTGCCGATGCCCACCTGATAGGACCTGCGAAAAAGCGCTCTGATAGCTGCGGAAAAAACCACAATCTTCTTGTTTTTCATCAAGTTAACCGCTCTTAACTGAATCTACTTTTAGGTGTCAATCTAAGTCCTACTGAATATTAAAACAGGTCCAAAAAACCAGCCATCAGTGTGAATTTGACCTGCCTAAAAAGGTAACACCTTGATTTATATAGAAAGGGTGCTAATCTTTCGTTTTAAATAAGATTGTCATTTTAACAACAGCCTTTTAGATAAGGATGGTTATCATGAAAGTCGCAACACCACCAGCTCGTTGTCCTTTTTGCTCAAGTCGCCATGTGACCTGGGTGCACCATCTATTTTCTTGGCACCTCAGCTGCCATTATTGCAAAGCGCAGAGCAAACGATACCGTATTCCAGAGGACGCATACCGACACTGGCAACTGCTTGCAGCGCAGGTTGATATCGGCCGTCGCGCAAACATTAAAAACCTCCCGCTACAGACCCCAACCATTCAACAGGCAAAACCCAAGCCCTTCCCTGACTCAAAGATAGCGTTATCCGCCTAGGCAAATCTGAGCGGGCCGCTGAGAAAAGCATGACTGCCCAACCCCAAAGCCAGGCGTGAGCTAAGTAGCCACTAACTATCAGCAGATTTTTGATACAAAAAAGCCGGCATCAGCCGGCTCTTTTTTATCCCATACAGGGTAGTTACAACACTGACTAGGGCGATGCGGGTCTCAATGGTTCTCCATCAGACACCATCTTCTCCAACGCAATGAGTTGAGACTGTAACCCCGTCAACCGCTCATTGACCTGCAAGCGATAGGCGTTAAAGGATGCGATGTCTTTACCCAATTCACCAAAGGCCAATTCGTTTTTCTGTTCCGCTGCTTCAAACGCTTTCTGTTGTTTGCTAAGCACCCCATTCATGTCTGACATGCGCTGGGTGAAATTCATTGA
Source organism: uncultured Pseudomonadales bacterium (assembly GCA_963925745.1). Taxonomy (GTDB): domain Bacteria; phylum Pseudomonadota; class Gammaproteobacteria; order Pseudomonadales; family Natronospirillaceae; genus CAJXZL01. The sequence continues at coordinate 3,113 of CAWUUZ010000311.1, read as the reverse complement.
CCTGACTTGGTCTACCAACAGGGTTTGGGACAGGGTCAGCTCATCAAACCTTGGATCCAAGGTCGACCACCGTTTTTCAAAGCTGGCCAGTTGTTTCGCAAAAACATCCAACTGTTTGAGCGCCGTATCGATATCGGACAGACGCACTTTTACCTTGGCCATGGCCAACTGATCTGCAGCAGACTGTTTCGCCAGCTGTTCGGTTTGCTGTTCTAAAGCCTGAACACCGTCCTCAATCGTTTTGACGGTTGCTGCCAACCCTTTAGCGTCCTTCTCAACACCAGCCAATGTATTGATGAGGGTTTTATTTTTGGCTTCAACATCCGTTTGTAATGCTGCAATGGCGGCTTGGTTGTCTTCTATCCAAACCTTGTTGCGTTTATTGGTCACATCCCACAGTTTACGAATTTCAGACATGTGGTTGGTTAACTGAATTTTGATGTTGGATTCATTCATGACCAAATTTTCATCAGTCGCCGACAGCTGACCTTCCATGACGCTGATACGTGCATCGGAAAGCTGTAAATTCTGGGTGGTTTCGTCGAGTCGCAATGTCAGCTGAAAATTCTGCCAAACAACAAATCCAAGTACGACTGCAAAAACCAGCAACAGGAGCCACAACATGAGTGGCTTTTCTGGCGTTGGTGGTTTGCTCGGTTTACGTTCTTCTGGTGGCGCCTTTCTACGACTGGCAATGTCTTCGCGATCAGGAACCATTTTCGGCAATTCTTGCATAGATCCGCCCTTCTCATCTGTACTCATGTATCGCTCTTAACCTGACCCGCACTATCGCAAAATGTCAGTTGGCGGTGTTCTATAATTATTCTCAACATTATAGGTAATTCACAGCAGAATTCAGCCATACCTCTGTGCAACTTCAGAATAAAACTGCACAGAAAGCGAATTTTATTACTGAATTTAGTTTGAAAGCGGCTAAACTGACCCTATTCTATATACTGGATGACTAAGAACAACATCTGTAATGATGTATTAGTCGAATTGTTTAGCGGCAAACCTTCAATCAAACAGGAAAACAACAATGGCCTTTCAACTACCGGCATTGCCTTTTGCGCGTGACGCTTTGGCACCCCACATTTCTGAAGAGACACTTGACTTCCATTATGGCAAACACCACAACACCTACGTTGTTAAGCTTAATGGCCTGGTTGCAGGTACGGACCTTGAACAAAAGTCTTTGGAAGATTTGATCAAAACCGAAAAAGGCGGCATTTTTAACAATGCGGCACAGGTATGGAACCACACCTTTTATTGGAATTGCCTAAGCCCAAATGGCGGCGGTGCCCCAAGTGGCGCATTGGCAAACGCTATTAACGCAAAATGGGGTTCCTTTGCAGCATTCCAAGAAGCCTTTACCAACAGTGCAGTGAACAACTTTGGTTCTAGCTGGACCTGGTTGGTGAAGAAAGCTGACGGCAGCCTTGATCTCATGAACACGAGCAATGCCGGATGCCCACTCACTGACAGCAGCGTGAAAGCAGTGATGACTGTTGATCTGTGGGAACATGCTTATTATATCGACTACCGAAATGCGCGCCCTGACTATATGGCGGCTTTCTGGAAGTTGGTCAATTGGGAATTTGCACAGAAGAACTTTGCATAATCCCCAATTTTCCGCGAACGGTAGGCCCTTAAAACGGGGCTTACTGTTCTGTTAAAATCAATCCAAGTGCATGAACATGTTCTACGGCATCAATACCCAAACTGGTGAGATAGCCGCCATCTTCCTGAGTGACAAGACCCTTTGCATGCAATCGCTTTGCTGCCGCAATGATCAGCGGACTGGCATCATGGTGAATTTTGATACCGTCTCTGATTGAGTCAGGTGAAAATTTAAACAAAACTTCTATCTCGTCTAACCATCCAATCGGTAATGTCATATTAATTTCCTCGTTACCCTAATAAAAAAAGCTGAATCAAGAACACTGTACACCGAAAACCTATCGGCTACCTGACTCGAAACAGCCAATGTCATAAATAATTCATTATTGTGCGTTGCCCAAGGCATCGTCAATATCCTGAATGCTCTGCAAAACCAAGTTAGCGTCTGATCGGTTTTTGAAATACAGGGTTGCCATTTCATATATGCCGCTCGATGTCGGCAATGGCAGCTGACCTTCAATCAAAGCCGACAGTCGGGGAATAAGCAAAAACTGCAACCACTGTTCAAAAGACAGGGTATCAACACAGAAGGGTTGCTCACTCATTAAGGCAGAAGGATCGACCGGTGCGTCCTGCCAACAACCGATGTCTCTCATCGCCTGTTCAAGTCTGTTTAGAATACGGATTAATTCATGTGCCACTTAATGATCTCCTACCACAGATGGACTTTCGACCAGCGTTAAATCGCTCTGCCTCTTTAGGTCTGCCTGATGCAGATTTTCTCGATGCATAATATAGAGACCCGTCAGAATCAAAATGCCTGCAGTGACCAGCAAAGACAGGGTCGGTACGTCTCCCCAAAGCAGCCAACCAAGCCAAATAACCCAAATCAAGGAACTGTACTCAAAGGGTGCCAATGCTGATGCGGGGGCATTTCGATAGGCCTCTGTCATGAGCAATTGGGCCATAGCGCCTGCCAATCCCAGCAACAGCAGCAAGCCCAAATCAGCAAGGTTCAATGGTTTCCAGCCAGCAAAGGATAGCAGCCCCGCACCCACTGTTAGCCCCAATGTGAAGTAAAAGGTCAGAGACAGGGTGCTTTCTTTTTCATGCATGAGCTTCAAAATAATAACCAACACAGAATAGGTGAAGGCACAGTACAGGGCAGCCATTGTCGCCAAGGACAACCCAAGACCCGAAGGCCGAAACATCGATATGACAGCCATAAATCCGATCGCAAGCGCTGCCCACCGGTGCCAGCCGACCCGTTCTTTTAGCCAGACAATCGACAAAACGGTCACAAACAAGGGCGATGCGTAAAAAATGGTGTAGGCATCGGCCAAGGGCATTTGGCTAAAGGCATAGATAACCGCTGACAACATCGACACGGCCAAAACTGAACGCAACAGGTGGAAACGCCACTGCGTCGTTTTCAATTCACCCCAAGCACCCTTATAGGCAATCAAAGCAATCACAAAGGGCAAGGCGGTAAG
>CAWUUZ010000310.1:0-5375 GCA_963925745.1 uncultured Pseudomonadales bacterium | reverse complement strand
CGTACTCAGCGCCTCTGATGCGTTTGTGTGGCTTACCCAAATACATGGGGTCATTCAACAAGGATTCATTGTCTGTGCCGACATCCAAACAGATGGGCAGACAACTGGCTGGGTGAATACCCGCACCTAGGGTATAAAGTGACAGTTTCCCGATGGGAATACCCATGCCACCAACGCCCTGATCGCCAATACCCAATATCGCCTTGCTGTCGGTCACCACAATGATCTTGATGTCCTTAGCTTGGAAATGGTGTGCCATGTGGGCAACCATTGAAACGTTTTCAGGCGTGATATACAGACCCCGAGGCTTTTGAAAGCGGTGACTAAACTCTTGGCAAGCAAGACCTACAGTCGGGGTATAGATGATGGGTGTCATCTCATCGAGGTGTTTTGATACCAAGGCATAAAAAAGCGTTTCATTGCGGTCCTGTAACGCCCTTAAATAGACATACTTGGCGATATCCGTATCCGACGACAAAAAGCCTTCATAGGTTCGTTTGAGCTGTGCTTCAAACGTTTGCGCCATGGGTGGCAACAAGCCCACCAAATCAAAATCAAGGCGTTCCTGGTCACTAAAGGCCGTGCTTTTGTTGAGCGTTCTATCATTGAGTAATTCAGTACCGATAAGTGATACGGGACGGTAATAAGATCCGTCCTGATCTTTCCAGCGAAGATACTTTGCGTTTGACATGGGAGAGGCTCCTAGGGCAGATAGAAATTCAGCTGGGTTCCTATCTGTGCGGCATAGAGTCCGCACAGATAGGAACACCAAGAGAGAAATAGTTGGGGGTAAAGATACATCATAACTGCGGTGTGTGACGGATTATTTCATACATTTTTACCGTATAACATCACAGGCCTCAAAGTAGCCAATCCCTAACCCAAAACGTTGCCAATACCAGCCTTTGCGATGCGTTTTCTAGAGAAACTACCGAGGTTAATGACGGTGCCCGTGAGTGGACATTCAAATTGACAGGGTTGCGTGTCGTGGTCCTTGCCAGACTCACAATATTCAATCAATGTTTTCATTACAAGTCCTACAGTCGGGCCATTTTTAAATTGGTTCCCACTGGTACCTACTGCCAGATAAAAGCCGTCGACCAACGATTTGTCGTAAATAGGCGTCCAGTCCTGTGTCACATCATAGAGGTCAGCAACACCTGAAGCCCGATCAGGGATATCCAGACTGGGTATTCTTAGAGCAGCGCGATAGACCTGGGCGGTCCAGCTGTCGGTAGGGTTTCGGTCTAGCGTATCGGGATCGTCCAGCCATACCAAGGGGTCACAATCGGGTTCAGTACCACCAACGACAAATTTTCCACTGGGTTCGGTGCGGTAATACACACCCGCATCGATATCCATCACAATGGCTTTTTGGTCATCGGTTGGCGTAAAGCCCTCGGGTCGTCTTAGGCTGCAGACTTCTTGGCGCAGTGGACGGCCAAAAACAGACATATCGGTGTCGACACCTGCCATGATGTTGATTCTGGTAGAGTGCGGTCCAGCGGCATTGAGAACGATGCCACAGTGAATATAGTTGGCCTTGTCGTTGTCTAACACCAAGCCTTTCACACGGTTATCTTCAACCACGATGTCTGTAACCTGGCACAGAAAGCGGAAGGTTGCGCCATGATACTCAGCAGCTTCTTTCAGATTCTGTGCAGCCTGCTGTGGGTCTGAAATATAGCCGGCATCTGGTGTCCAATAGCCGCCCGACATCTGTCGGCCATTCGTGTCACCAAACTCAGAATCGTCTGGACGTCTAGGCGGCGAATACGAGTCCATATTAAACCCGGGAAAATGGGCAAGTACCTGTTCATTGTCCCAAGACTCCCAAGGAATGCCTAACTTGGTTAAATGCGCCAGACTGTTTTCCATGGCTGCATCGTAGCCATTGTTCAAATACAGCATGCCGGCTTCATAGTAATCAACCAAGGGTGTCGTCACCTTGCCACCCAAGGTCTCAGCCCATTGTCGCCATTGGTGCAAACTTTCCCAAGCGAGGGCAGTGCTGTCCAGGGTGGAGTAGGGGGTTCTTACGATGGCTGAGGAATAGCTGGTTGATCCATATCCAGCAGCAGGCAGCTTATCGACACAGAGAACCCTGTAGCCTGCTTTTGCCATGGTAAAGGCAACACTTGTACCGATGATTCCAGCGCCGATGATGGCGACGTCATACGTATTAGGCATATTCAACTCTCAATATTGTTAGCTAAGACCAATTCTTATTTTAGATTTTTATGGATGAGGCGTTTCTTCTTTCATCAAAGCAGATCTGTCGATAAAGTCCTTGACCCGACAGCATTGTTAGGTCGACTATATTCCCGAAAATAACAAATAGAAATAGATACAGAGCCATCTGCGTATCTTTTTAAGCCTATTGTGTGAACTGGCCTTAACCTGGTATCAAATCGTCACTGACCCAATGAAATAATGGCCTGCTCAAGGTGCTTCAAGGTGTATTGAAGCCTATAAACCCCCCATCAATATCGGTAATCAACATGAAACTGGATTGTCTACATAGCCTTAACCTTTTTCCACAAACGCTGGATAACACTATTCCAGCCATTTCGCGTCTTGGCCATACGGAAGCTGGTACTGCTGATAGCTGCAGTACCTATTCACCCATTGACGGACAATGCCTAGCGACCTTTCAAGATGCCGGGTCTGCGCAAGTAGACGAGGCCATGGCTGCAGCTCAAAGCAGTTTTGAGCAGTGGCGCACGGTTCCCGCGCCAAAGCGTGGCGAGTTGGTCAAAGCCATTGGTGATATCGCTCGTGAAAACAAGCAGCTGTTGGCTGAAGTCATTACCCTTGAGTGTGGCAAAATCCTTCAGGAGTCTTTGGGAGAGGTTCAAGAGTGGATCGACATCTGCGACTTTGCAGTGGGTCTGTCCCGACAGTTACATGGCTTGACCATCGCCAGTGAACGCCCAGATCACAGAATGATGGAGCAGTGGCATCCCATTGGTCCGGTTGGCGTTATCACGGCATTTAACTTTCCCATGGCCGTTTGGTCCTGGAACGCCATGCTCGCATTGGTGTGCGGCAACACCATTATTGTCAAGCCTTCAGAAAAGGCGCCGCTCTGTGCCTTGGCCTGTCACCAAATTGTATTGCTTGCCCAAGAACGTTGTGGCGTGACCATTCCAGCCTTGAATCAGGTGGTTTTGGGCAGGGCAGAGGTTGGGGCACAGCTGGCAAACAGCCCCATCATGTCTCTCATCTCCGCAACAGGTTCGGTTGCTATGGGTAAAAAGGTTGGAGCAGTGGTCGGCGCCCGTCTTGGTCGCTCATTGCTAGAACTGGGTGGCAACAATGCCTGTATCCTAACGCCAGACGCGAATCTCGAGTTGGCTGTACGGGGCGTGGTTTTCTCAGCAGTGGGAACCTGCGGTCAACGCTGCACGACCATGCGTCGCTTGATTGTTCATCAATCAATTGCATCAGAGGTTAAGTCACGCCTTGTTGCTGCCTACCAAACATTGCCCATTGGCGATCCATCGGTTTCCGGTACCCTTATTGGTCCCCTTATCGACCAGTTGGCAGTTGATGCGATGCAGAATGCGTTAGATACAGCAGTCAAAGAGGGTGCCGAAATCCTCTGTGGTGGTACAGACGCGGCTGGCAATGTACCCAACAACGGACACTATGTGCGACCCGCCATTGTGTCGGTGACGGGCCAAACCAAGGTGGTCAAATCTGAAACCTTTGCGCCGATCCTCTATGTGATGGAATATGAAACCCTTGAAGAAGCACTGTTCTTACAGAACGACGTACCCCAAGGGCTCTCGTCTGCAATCTTCACAGACAACCTCCAAGAAGCAGAACGGTTTTTAGCGGTGACTGGATCCGATTGTGGCATTGCCAATGTCAACATCGGTACCTCTGGTGCTGAAATTGGTGGTGCATTTGGCGGTGAAAAAGATACCGGTGGCGGTCGTGAAAGTGGTTCGGATGCGTGGAAAAACTACATGCGTCGTGCAACCAACACCATAAACTATGGTCGCGATTTACCCCTGGCTCAAGGAATTGAATTTTAATATTTTATGGTTGTCAAAAAGGCACGGCGTTGTATAATCCGTACGTTCTGCTTTAAATTAATTTTTAATAATACTTTGCGCTTTTCGTTGCTAGGTACGAATTAATTAGAAAACGATCGAACTTACAAAAACAATAAGGATAACAATATTATGCAAAATAGACTCAAAATCTCCGCTTTAGCACTTGTTACTGCTGGTTCATTGGTGGCTGGTTCTGCTTTTGCTGACATCAAAATTGGTGTTGCTGGTCCTCATACAGGTCCTTATGCATCTTTTGGTATGCAGTTGTGGAAAGGTGCATCACAGGCTGCAGCAGACATCAACGCTGCTGGTGGTATCAATGGTGAGAAGATCGTTTTGGTGAAAGGCGATGACCGCTGTGAGCCAAAAGAAGCTGTTTCGGTTGCAAACCGTATGGCTGACCAAGATGGCGTATCTGCTGTTGTAGGTCACTTCTGTTCTTCTAGTTCAATTCCTGCGTCAGTGGTATATGACGAAGCTGGTGTTTTCATGATCACACCTGCATCGACTAACCCTACCGTTACTGACCGTGGTCTTCCTGGTGTATTCCGTGCCTGTGGTCGTGATGACCAGCAAGGTATCGTAGCTGGCGAATATATCGTCAACACGCTAAAGGCTAAGAGCGTTGCCATTATTCATGACAAAGACACCTATGGCCAAGGCTTGGCTGATGCAACGCGCGACATGATCAACAAGTTGGGCGTTACTGAAGTGTTGTATGAAGGTTTGACCCGTGGTGAGAAAGACTTCAACGCATTGGTAACCAAGATCAAATCTACCAAAGCTGAGGTTGTATACTTCGGTGGCTTGCATTCAGAAGCTGGTCCATTGGTACGTCAGATGCGTGAGCAGGGCTTAACTGCATTGTTCATCTCAGGCGACGGTATTGTTTCTCAAGACTTCGTAACAGCAGCTGGCGGAAGTCAGTTTGTTGAAGGCGTTTTGATGACTTTCGGTGCTGATCCAACATCTTACCCTGATGGTGCTGCCGCTGTTGCGTCATTCAAGGCAAGTGGTTATGAGCCAGAAGGTTACACCATGTACTCTTACACTGCGATGCAAGTAATTGCTGCTGCAATGACAGGTGCTGGTTCTAACGATGGCATGAAGGCTGCTGCTTGGTTACATGCTAACGGTGACATCGCTACCGCTATGGGTTCTAAGTCTTTCGATAGCAAAGGCGACCTAACTGTTTCTGACTACGTCATGTATGAGTGGAAAGACGGTAACTACGCTGAAGTTAAGTAATTGAAAAATAGGTGATATTACAGTGAAGCTGTAAATATCCTTGAACCGGGCGGCTCCTAGGGG
>CAWUUZ010000309.1:0-4010 GCA_963925745.1 uncultured Pseudomonadales bacterium | reverse complement strand
TTGAGATGTTATCTGGACACCGCACAAAGGCCATGTGACCGTCACGGGGTGGTCTGAGTATGGCAACACCGTTATCTTGCAAAAATTGGCAGGTTTCGTAGATATTGGCAACTGAGAATGCCAGGTGTCCAAAGTTTCGGCCCTGGGTGTAGACTGTGGTTTGGTCCCAGTTGTAGGTCAACTCAATCTCGGAACCCCCGCCAGGTGCTGTTAAAAACACCAGGGTGAACTTACCGCTGGGTACTTCCTTGCGCGAGTGTTCTTTAAGACCCAAGAGGTCGCAATAAAAGTGTAGTGAGGCCTTGAGGTCTACCACACGAATCATGGTATGCAAAAATTTCATGGCAAAGTCCTGTCTGTCGGAGTGTGTTTGAAGGGGAGCAGTGTTGCCGCTTCAGCCGCATAGGTTGCGACTGCCGTGCGTTCTTGGGTTAAAAAATCAGCAATGGCATCAGAAAACTGTGGATTCTGAATCCAATGCAGGGAACGTGTCATTGTGGGTTCAAAACCGCGGCTAATCTTATGCTCGCCCTGCGTGCCTGGATTAAAACTGCTGATGTTTTCGTCGATACAAAATTCTATGCCTTGGTAATAGCAGCATTCAAAATGCAAACCGGGGATATCGGCATTGGCACCCCAATAGCGACCATAGAGGGTGTCCTTGTCGAAGAAAAACAAAGACCCAGCGATAGGTTCGTCATTTTGCGTGGCCATGACCAAGAGTAGGGTGTCTGGAATCTGGGTCAAGATGTCCCTAAAAAAGGCTTGGTTGAGATGCGGTCTGTGACCGCGAATATGGTAGGTATTCTGGTAAAAAGTGAAAAAGGTCTCCATGAGCGCGTCGGTAATCTCGCTGCCCTTGTAGCGCTGTAGCCTAATGCCACGTTGGACAATGCTGTCGCGCTCTTTGCGAATGTTTTTGCGTTTGCGTGAGGTGAAATCTAACAGCACCGCATCAAAACTGCTGTAGCTGTGGTTGTACCAATGAAACTGGCAGTCGTTTCGCTCGAGTATGACGGGCGATGGTTTGATGTCTGACGGTGAGTGCGGTCGATCCACAGCAAATAACAGATGCCAGCCAGATGCCTGCAATGATGCGGCGATTTTGGGCATCTTTTGCAACCAGACCTGCATCAAATGGTCTGGATCAACCCCAGCTGCAACCAAGATGCGGGGTCCAGGTACGGGTGTAAAGGGTACCGCAGTGAGCATTTTGGGGTAATAGGCCAAGCCATGAGACTGGTAGGCATGTGCCCAACTGCCGTCAAAAACATACTCTCCCCAAGAATGGTCCTTGAGATACAGCGGCATAAAACCCAGTAAGACGTCATCGTCATCGCGCCACAGAACATGATGTGGATGCCAACCGGTTGCGGGCGAACAGCATCCTGACGATTCCAAGGCTGATAAAAAGGGCAGTCGCAGAAAGGGATATGCTGGCACCTGCAACCTGAGTCGGTCTTGCTCAGAGAGTGCATTGATGTCAGTGATTAATTCTATGTGCATAGGTTGGTATCGCTTGGTGCCAATGCGTCGGTGGCAGAGTCACGAAGATTAACATCACGTTACCAGGTGATAAAGGCATTCATATAGGTCGTCGCGCTAACTGTTATTTTTCAGCATAAACTCGAGGTCGACTGCCATGGCTCTGACCTCGGGGTTAGAGGACTCGAGACCGAGACCAACCATCTCAACAATGCCTTCTTTGTTTGAGAAATGGGCAGCTTGCCCTGTTTCATTGCGTATCTCAGTTCTCATTGTCTTTAGAGTACGAATCGTTCTGGGCTCGAGCAGCCATGGTTCCGATACGTTTTCCATGTTGTGTCCTTGATAAAGTGGCCTAAACCATACAATAATGACCCAAACAATGTGGGTTTTCGCTCAGTATCATGGGTTATTTTCATGCACCCTAATGTGCTATTGATAGTGTCAACATAGAGCGCTCTTTCTAGGATTGCAAAAAAATGATCCTTGTTAGGCGTTACGATGTCTGAGACCTGAATCCCTTCAGATAGGCAACCAGAATCGCTAGGAAAATTGTGATATGACCCATTTTCAGCTAGATGCGCGTCTCGAAATGGACTGTGTAAATGTAGGACACTTTTCGCTCTGTACCGTTTTATTGATGAAAGATGCCAATTATCCCTGGGTTATTTTGGTGCCTATGAGGCCGGATGTTACCGAAATTTATGAGCTTGACCCCCTCGACCAAGAGCAATTGGTGTGGGAGTCGTCTCATGTCGCGCGTGCGATGAAAGCGCATTTCCAGGCTGACAAAATGAATATCGCAGCCCTGGGAAATGTTGTTCCTCAGCTTCATATTCATCATGTTGCACGGTTGGTGGATGACGCTGCCTGGCCGAATCCTGTATGGGGAAGCGTACCCACACTCGGTTATTCCAAAACATCGTTGTGGAATAGGGTGGAAGCGCTTCAAAAAGCCTTTGTCACATCCACCTTTGTTCCTGGTGACTTGGCGTGAGTGCCACTCCGCAATCGGTGCTGTCTTTCTGGTTTGGCCAGCTTGACCGTTCTGGGCTCAGTTTGGCCGAGACCCAAAAACGGTGGTGGACGACCTCGGCAGCCTTTGATCAAGACATCGAAAGCCAGTTTGGGGCACTCAATCACGCGATGAGCGCAGGCAAACACCTTGATTGGTTAGATGACCCGGTTTCCGGTCTCGCCTATATTTTGGTATTAGACCAATTTTGCCGCAATCTATACCGGGGTACGGCCCAGGCTTTTTCAGGGGACCGTTTGGCGTTGGCTGCAGCAGAGTCGGTGTTTGATAGCTGCAGCGCCTTGCCGGCCGCATACCGATTCTTTGCCTATATGCCCTACATGCACAGTGAGTCACCTGAGCACCATGATCTGCTTATACGTCGTGTCGAGGACGAAATAGCCCAGGCTGAAAGCGACCCGTTGCGTCACCATTGGGAGCAGGTACGTTCGTCGGTCAAGAGTCACAGTGATATTATTGCGCAGTATGGTCGGTACCCACACCGAAACGCGGTGCTAAAACGGGAATCTACCGCCCTAGAGCGCGCCTATTTGGCGGGCAGTCCTGCGCGGTTTGGGCAATAGAACAGAACAGCAATAGTGGGATTTGAGGATGGGTGTCTGCGCTTCGTAGTCACTTCTGTACCAACACTGACAACCTTTCAAAGGCGAAAATCTGCATGACCCTAAGGTACATCCAACCGGCCGATGACCCCGTCATCTATACGATCATCCGCACTGCGCTCACAGAATACGGTGGCGACATTCCTGGCACCGCCTGGTCTGATCCCCAGTTAAAATCGCTGTCTGAATGGTATGCGCAGCCGCGACGTGCCTATTGGGTGGTAGAGCATCAGGGCGTCGTCGTTGGTGGCGGTGGTGTTGGACCCCTGCAGGGGGAAGCGGCTAACGTGGGCGAACTTCAAAAGATGTATTTGGCAAAGGAAGCCCGTGGTCAGGGTTTTGGAAAGCGACTTATTGAGCGCATTCTCGAAGAAGCCCGCCTCATGGGTTATGACTACTGCTATCTGGAAACCCTACCCGCAATGACGTTGGCCACCCACCTCTATGAAGCCAGTGGTTTTAGGCGATTGGATGCACCCATGGGCAATACAGGGCACCACGAGTGTGGTCTGTGTTATGGCAAGGACCTCGTCTGATGGCTGTCACAGTAACGTGCAGGGCCTATGTCTATAGACAAGCGGTAGGGGTTTTGGTTTTGGTTGGCTTGCTGTCTGCCTGTAGCACTGTGCGAGAGGCGGCTCGGGTCGAGATGCCTGTTGTCACCGTCATTGGAGCACAGGTTGTTGGGGTCAGTACTGAGGAAGTAAGGGTCGATTTAACGTTGGCAGTCACCAATCCAAATCGGTTTGTTATAAAAAAGATCAGCACTGACCTAGACATTTCAGTGGGCGAACAACCGCTACTAAAAGTCGATAACGCCCATTTTGATACCGCGATCCCAGCGCAGGGAAACGCAAACATTACCGTGCCATTGGCGTTTCAGTTTG
>CAWUUZ010000308.1:0-9054 GCA_963925745.1 uncultured Pseudomonadales bacterium | reverse complement strand
TGGTGCTGATTTGGGTATTGCCTGGGATGGCGACTTCGACCGTTGTTTTATGTGGGATGCTGATGGCACCTTTATCGAGGGCTATTATATCGTTGGTCTGCTTGCTGAAGCCTTTCTGCAAAAACAGCCAGACTCCAAAATTATCTTTGATCCACGTTTGACCTGGAATACAGAGGAAACTGTGGGTCGGTATGCGGGACAAGCCATACAGTGCAAATCGGGTCATGCCTTTATCAAAGAAAAGATGCGTGCTGAAGATGCTGTCTATGGTGGCGAAATGAGTGCACACCACTATTTTAGAGACTTTGCCTACTGTGATTCAGGCATGATTCCCTGGCTTTTGGTCATCGACCTCCTGTCGCGAAAAAATACCACATTAACAGCACTCACCCATGAGGCCATGAGCCGCTATCCGTCACCTGGAGAGATCAACAGCAAGGTTAAGGACGCTGATACAGCCATTGAACGGGTTTATCAGGCCTATCGCGCTGATGCCTTGGCAGAAGATTTTATCGATGGGATTTCACTGACCTTTCAAGACTGGCGTTTTAATCTGCGCAAATCAAACACAGAACCTGTGGTGCGATTGAACTTAGAAACGCGGGCAGATCCAAGGCTGATGCAAGAAAAAACCGATGCCATATTGGCGTTGTTACGCCAGTAAAGGCTACCAGACAGGGAATGGTAAAGCCTTGGGGCTGTCGCCCAGAGTCGTTCCGTAAACAGTTTATGTAAAGGGCAGCTTATGCAGCCCTTTTTTGTGGCAAATCATGCAATATCAGCCAATAATTCATTGCCAAACACAGTCCGTGTAAGGTATTCATTCAGATCCATGACGTTAATTCTAAATGAGCCTATGAATATGATGACTTTACACCATCTAAACAATTCCCGTTCGCAGCGTGTCCTTTGGCTATTGGAAGAATTGGGTGCGGCTTATGAAATTCAGCATTATCAGCGTGACCGAAAAACAAACTTAGCCCCTGACGCGTTGAAGCAAGTGCACGCGCTGGGAAAATCACCTGTCATTACCAACGGTGACGATACAGTGGCAGAATCGGGCGCCATTATTGAATATCTCTGTGATCGTTTTGCAACGGATCAGTCACACATTGTGACACCCACCAAAGGGACAGCTGACTATATTCAGTTTAACTATTGGATGCATTTTGCCGAAGGTACAGCCATGACCCAATTGTTAATAAAGGGTATGTTTGATCGGGTAAAAACAGCGCCTATGCCGTTTTTTATGAAGCCCATTGCCAGAATAATTGCCGACAAAGCCATTGCTGCCTATGCGGGTCCAAATGTGAGGGCCAATACGCAGTTTATTGAAAACCACCTTGCCACCAACGAATGGTTTTGCGGTGCACAGATGAGCGGTGCAGATTTCCAGATGATTTTTCCACTTGAAGTCATCGTTGCGCGAGAAGGGGGTGATGCGATGCCACATATCAGCGCCTTTGTGAAACGCATTCACGCTCGACCTGCCTATCAAAAAGCCTTGGAAGTGGGTGGTAAATACGTCTATGCCTAACCAGGTGTGGCGCGATAATGAATTCGTTTAGGTGTCAAAGAATGCATTTAAAAGGGATACACATACACCCCATTGGAGCGTAATCATGGTGACGAAATCGTACCCACTCAAAATTATCGGCATGATATTGATTGTTATTGGCACTGGATTGGTGTTTTGGGGCTATCAACAATCGGGTTCTGTTGCATCTGGTATCACCAAGGCCCTAACCGGTTCGCCCAGCGACGAAGTGATGGCGTTTTACATCTTTGGTGCACTAGATATCATCGTTGGACTGTTTCTATACGTTAAGAAATAGCCCAACGGTTTAAGATAACCACGTCAGGTTGCACGGTTCAGACGTGGTAATAGGCGTGCAATGTTTTGCCAAGTAGCGCCAGTACACTCACATGCCTGCTGCGACTGCTTCGTTGATGTCCTTCATCGTGATGACCTTATGGCCCTTACCCGCAGCGGGATTAACCACCAAACACAGGCTGGCATAGTGAAGCTTTAGCTCCCTCGCAAGCGCTGCCTCAGGCATACCGGTCATACCCACCAGATCACAGCCATCACGTTCCATTCGCTTAATTTCCGCTACGGTTTCTAAACGAGGACCCTGGGTGACGCCATAGGTGCCGCCGTTAACAACGGCAATGTTGGCCAACTCACTGCTGTCGATAAGCAACCTGCGCAGTGTTTCCGTATAGGGATGTGACATATCAACATGGTGAACAGGTTCGTGTTTGCCGTCAAAAAAAGTGTGTTCCCTACCCCAGGTATAGTCAATAATTTGATCGGGTATGACCAACTGTTTGTCCAAAACCTTGGGTGTAATACCCCCACAGGCATTGATCGCAATAACATCTGAGGCGTAGAGCGATTGCAGTGCCCAGAGATTGGCGCGGTAGTTTACTTTGTTCGGTGGTATCGCGTGCGGGTGTCCGTGACGCGCCAAAAACAATATGCGCATGCCTTGAATAACACCTTCTAAAATGGGTGCAGATGGGCGTCCAAAGGGCGTAACAACGTCATGTGCCTGTTGAATGGTCAAACCCGCTAACTGGGTCAGTCCCGTGCCACCAATAATAGCCAATGTTTTAGGCATGATCTGAATCCTTGTCTCTTGTCGTTGATAAATACGAACGGGTCGTCGATAAAACCGGTTTAGGTTACGCCCATTGCCCAACAGTGTGCCAGATTTGTATCAATTTTAAACCGATAAGTCATCACGAGATACCTGGGTTTCGAAGTCAGAAAATTGGTGCGGATTGACCGGGTAAAAGTGGTCAGTTGCCTTTTCTTGCCATTCAAAATGCCGGGTATTTTTAAAGGGTAACTTCATAAACCCTGATATTCCCAAGCCCTGAATCAGTGGCACGGCAGCGAGCAACCGTTCCAAATGCAAGGCAAACTCTGTCTCACGACTGGGGTCTAACAGCCGATAATAGTTGTGTATTTTCAAGTGCGTTTCGAGCGCTTCAAAGATGATGACACCCGTATGGTGAATGGTGTTTAGCGCGGTGATTTCAGTCATGATTTCAGCCGGTAACTTGAGCAACTCGTCTGGGTCCTCTCCGTCTTCAAAATAGGAGTGTTCCAGATTGTCATTCTCAAGCACCACCGATGACACCACATAGCCTAAAAATTCATGTTTTCTGGGCACAAAGGGCTTGGTCGCATCTTTTCGCTCAATATGGAGGGTGTCACGGGCATTAAACATACAGGCCTTAAAGGTGCCGGGTTTGTTGATACTCCGTGCCAGGGTGACCAGATTGTTGACCACCTGAATAAAGGAGCGTCGCATGGTAGGTTCGTAAAGATTCAAGCTAGAATCGATGTCTACCTGACCATCTTCCTTCCAGTGAATCGCCAAGCCGCCCACAATGGGGTATTGCCCCAATCGGCTGACCGCCGCCAACAAGCCTTTTTCCTTATCGCCCATACCGGTGAGATAGTTTTTGTAATAGCGCTCCAATTGGGCGTCGCTGATGTTATTGAGGTAGGTGTCGACATTGTGTTGCCGTAAAAAGCTCTTACGCGAGCTGTAGACCACGGTGTCTATGGCAATTTGATTCTCATGGGTCCACACCGGTATCGCGGCAACAGGCGTTTCAACAGAGGCCTGTGGCATCACAATATTGGCCATTCGGCTCATATTCTGTAAGAAATAATCCCCCGCTTGGCGCTGCAGTACCAACGAATCTGAGAGCATGTTACCCAGAACCTGGGCAAATTCCTTGGGCAACCCCAAGGACTGTGGCAAGACCACATCACTGCCAAAGCGACAGGGCATATTGGCAGCGAGCGCATAAATGGTTGCTGCGAGTCCCTGCTCGTCAAACCGTGGGGACGACTGTTTGCCAGACATCTGCTCTTTGCCGATAAAGTAGACGTCACCCAACCGGGAATTGGTTTGGTTAATGTCACCTGACATCAGATCTAACACATTGCCGCTGATAGGCTGACCTGTGGCATCCAACTGAGCAAAGACACTGCTGCCCCAATCTATGAGCTGTACCGTTTCTGTTAGTGGGTCATAAACCACATTGGAAGGCTTTATATCACCATGAACGATGGCTTTGGATGCGCTATTTTCTTCGTGGTCCCTAAGCACCTTGATGAGCTTAGCCAGCTGGTTCGCGATAGACACCACCACACGTGGCTCAGGACTTCCATACTGTAGCAGCCACCGGTCTAGGTCCATACCTGGCGCCAAATCCATGATCAAAATCCGTTGCGCACCCACTCGTTGAAAATCATGGAAACGGGGGATCTCATCGCTTAGGATCCGGCCTTGCATATAGCCTTCGTCTTCCAATCGGTCCTGTACCTGGTCGGGCAAATTCATTCTTGAAAACTTAAATACGATCTGCGAACCGATATGGTTGGTACCAGAAAATGCAAAACCAAAAGCACCCTTCCCAATCAGACAAATATCGCGGTATCCCAATTTTTTGAGCTGTTGTTGGCACAGTTTTTCCCAAGCGCGTTGGCGTTGTGCGTCTTTGTGACTCAATAAATAAATAGATTGTTCTTCTGAAATATAGAAGTGCTTTATACTGGTAAAATCTTCGCTCACAGAGATTCCTTCGATGTGTTACCTATGGGGCGTATGGTGAATACTGTAATGGAAACCGATGGCCATGTCTTTTAATCTAGAACACCATTTCTTAATCGCTATGCCAGAAATGGACGACCCCTATTTTGGCCATGCACTGGTCTATATCATCCAGCACGACGAAGACGGTGCAGTGGGTCTTATTGTTAACAAACCGGTGGGTACAACCCTACATGAGACTGCAGAGCAAATGGGTCTAACCCTGACCGGAGGTGTACGGGATGGTCACGCCAACTACGGTGGGCCTGTAAGTCGCAATCAGGCATTGATTCTATCCAGTGAACTTCCGGACGATGCCAGCAGTTACAGCGGCCACGGTGTTTCTGTATCCGGTAGCCGGCAGCAACTCGAAAATTTATTGACCACAAAGGAACCTATCGCGTTTTTGCTCTGTATGGGCTATGCCGGATGGCAAGCAGGACAAATTGAAGCGGAATTGGAAGAACAGGTGTGGATTGCCAGCCCTGCATCAATAGAGATTCTGTTTCACCCACGTGCCGCTGAAAAACGGGCGTTAGCGCTGCAAGCCTTGGGGATCAATCCTGCCTTTCTAAAATAGCATTGTTTGCGCAATTCTTTCCCACCCGCCAATAATACCGATACCGCCCTGTCAAAAACCAGAAACCAATAACAAAAAAAAGGGATGCCTAAGCATCCCCTATTTTGCGTCTGATTGTCTGCATGCAGCCAGTCAGTTCTATTTAGTGACCGCCCAGATAGGCTTCGCGCACTTCATCGTTCGCCAACAGTTCGTCACCGGTTCCCGTTAAGCGAATCTCACCATTCACCATCACATAGCCGCGGTTGGCCAGTTTGAGTGCATGGTTAGCGTTCTGTTCAACCAAGAAAACCGTTGTTCCTTCCGAAGAAATTTCCTTCAATTTGGCAAAGATTTGCTTAACAATAATGGGTGCTAGACCCAAACTCGGCTCGTCCAGCAACAGCAGGTCCGGCCGACCCATCAAGGCACGTCCAATGGCCAACATTTGCTGCTCACCGCCACTCATGGTGACAGCACGCTGGTTACGACGCTCAAGCAATCTTGGGAAGAACTCCCAAATACGCTTAATATCCGCATCTGCATTGCCCATACCGATGGGCGTAGCACCCATCAGTAAATTTTCTTCGACCGTCATGCCAGAAAAAACGCGTCGACCTTCGGGTACCAAGGCCACGCCCATTGTTGCAATCTTATGGGTTGGAACAGAAACAAGGTTGTCGCCCTTATAGAGAATCTCTCCACTTTGGGCCCGCGGTGCCCCAAAAATGGACAGTAACAGGGTTGACTTGCCTGCGCCGTTTGCGCCAATAAGGGTTACGATTTCGCCCGTGTTTACCTCTAGAGATACACCACGTAATGCCTGAATCGGTCCATAAAATGTGTTCAGATCTTTGATTTCTAAGATTGGCTGGCTCATGCGGCTACCTCGTCATCGTCTACACCCAGATAAGCTGCAATTACCTTTGGATTTTTCAATATTTCTTCAGGTGAACCCTTGGCAATGACCTCACCGTGGTCTAGAACCACGATAAAATCAGACACCTTCATCACCATGCCCATGTCGTGCTCAATCAACAGTACCGTCATTTTAAATTCGGTACGAAGCATCTGAATCATTTTCGCAAGCGCTTCAGTTTCGTTGGGATTCAAGCCTGCTGCCGGTTCGTCCAAGGCAATAACTTCGGGATTGGTACAGATTGCTCGAGCGATTTCCAGCCTACGCTGTTGTCCATAGGACAGTTCACCAGCCAACCGGTTTGCGTCTGCTGTCAGCTGAAAGACTTCCAGCAATTCATAAGCGCGGTCAACCGAACGCTGCTCTGATAATTTATAGGCCTTGGTATCAAACACACCAGCCAACAAATTCTTATTCAATGTATTGTGCTGAGCGATCTGCAAATTTTCAACAACGGTCAAATCGTTAAACAATTGAATGTTTTGAAAGGTACGCGCCAAGCCAGCAATGTTGACTCGGTGGGTACCACCAAACATCTTGTAAAAAATGCGACTGGCGAATTGGCGTGGTTTGTAAAAGTCATCCCACTGAAACGACTGCCCCAATACCTTGTTGATAGAGGTTGCTTGATCGCGTGTGTGCAGTGTCAGATCACCCGATGTCGCCTTATAAAAGCCAGTGATGCAGTTGAATACCGTTGTTTTACCAGCACCATTGGGTCCAATCAAAGCAGTGATTGACCCTTTCTTAACTTCAAAAGAAACATTATCCAGAGCCAGAATACCACCGAACCGCATGGTCAATTTATCTATCGTGAGTATATTGCTCATGCTGCATTCTCCTTATTACGCGCATCTGCAGCCCTTCCGCCACCATCAGTGCTGTATTTGCTGTCGCGTGTAATGGTGATCAATCCACGAGGACGAACGATCATCATAAAGACCATCAGTAAGCCAAACACCAAATAGCGGTATTCAGAAAAGGCACGCATGACTTCAGGTATCAGGATAACCAGCAGCGCTGCAATAACGACGCCTACAGTCGAACCCAATCCACCCAATACCACAATCGCCAAAATCAGGGCTGATTCGATAAAGGAAAATGATGCGGGGTTAACAAATCCGTCCTTAGCAGCGAAGAAAACACCTGCAGTTCCTGCAATGGCGGCACCCATCATAAAGGCTGATAGTTTGATCGTTACGTGGTTCATACCCAAAGAGCGACAAGCGATTTCATTCTCACGCAGCGCTTCCCAGGCACGGCCTAAAGGCATCTTTACCAAACGGTGTTTTAGACGCAATACAAATCCCACAGCGATAAGAACCAACAGGTATATAAAGATATACCGGTGCGTGGAGTTGTAGTCGATATTCATAAACTCGTGGAAGGGTGTGTAGCCCTCTGCCGCTGTTCTCTTGAATTCAAGATTGAACAGTGTTGCTGGTGGCGCACTTGCACCATTGGGTCCGTGGGTAAAGGAGGTCCAGTTATTCAGCACCAATCGTATGATTTCACCAAAACCGAGCGTCACAATGGCCAGATAGTCTCCGTGCATTCGGAGTACCGGAAACCCCAGAATAGCGCCAAAACTTGCCGCCAAAATGGCTGACAGCGGCAAGGCGATCCAAAAACCAATACCGAGGTATTCACTTCCCAATGCCAAGCCATAGGCGCCAATGGCATAGAATGCAACGAAGCCCAAATCAAGCAGACCAGCCAGTCCCACGACGATATTAAGACCCAAACCCAGCAATATGTAGATGTAGGCCAAAATCAACACGCTGATCCAATATTTGCCTAGAAAAAACGGCAGGATAGCTGCTGCAACCAGAATAAAGGGTATAAAGCGCGCTAGGTTGGTCTTAACACTGGGATCAGTAACTGTGATAGATCCTGCCCGTCCTTTTTCAAATCGTTGGAAAAAAGTGCGTCCACCAGACGTTGAAATGGCAAGGTGAAATGCAAGTCTGCCAAAAAACACCAGTGCCGTGATGATCGCTACTCTGGGTACATCCAGATTAAAGCCATAACCGTCAAGTACAATGCCCATGATGGGGCCGAAGACGACCAAGGCCAAGATGCCTGCGACAGTGGCATCTAACAAGCTGCGTTTAATATTCATAGTTACACTTTCTCCACAGCAGGTTTACCGAGCAAACCGCTTGGCTTAAAGATCATGACCGTTACAAGCAGACCGAAGGCAAATACGTCCTTATAGTCTGTGTTTACCAGTCCAGAGAACAGCGACTCAGCCATGCCCAGTACGATACCGCCTAGCATGGCACCTGGTAATGATCCAATACCGCCCAATACCGCGGCGGTAAAGGCCTTGATGCCGATAATAAAGCCGCTAGAAAAGTTAAATGAGCCATAGTTTAGGGTAACCAAAACACCCGCTACTGCGCCCATAGAGGCACCAATAACAAATACGGTAGAGATAATACGGTCGGTGTGGATACCCAAGATGCCGGACATCTTACGGTCCATTTGGGTTGCGCGACACTGACGGCCTAACTCGGTCTTTTGGATAATGAAGGTCAAAATACCCATGCTAACCAGAGACACCACAATGATTAGAAGCTGGGTATAGGTCACCTGAAAGAAATCATTTCCAATGGGTACTCGAACGGCGCCATACAGCATTGCTGGAATGCCTTGATCGTTAGACCCTTGGCTGATACGAACGTACTCTTGTAATACAAATGACATACCAATTGCAGAAATCAGTGGTGCCAAACGCGTTGAGTTGCGTAATGGGCGGTAAGCGACACGCTCAATAACCCAGCCATAGACGCCGCTGATGGCCATGGTTCCTAACAGTGTTAAAAACAACACCACTGGGAGCGATTCGATTCCAAAAAAAGTCGTTAACGCCAAAAATATGGCGGTTAAATATGCCGACACCATGTAAAGGTCACCGTGGGCAAAGTTAATCATGCCGATGATGCCGTAAACCATGG
>CAWUUZ010000307.1:0-2672 GCA_963925745.1 uncultured Pseudomonadales bacterium | reverse complement strand
ATGGTGGCATTGCCCTGTGGATCCAAATCAATCAGCAGCACACGGCGACGCGTTGCAGCAAGAGAGGCCGCAAGATTGACGGTGGTGGTCGTTTTACCTACGCCGCCCTTCTGATTGGTAACGGCAAATACCTTGCTCACGGTTTGATCCTTATCCTAGTGTTGCGTTACCGACTGCCCGATTAGGGGGTCAGCCTACAACGCAGCCGCCTGCAAGAGGCGTTGGAAATGGTTATCCGGCTTTCTGTTGCAAAATCACCAGATGTCTTTGGCCACTTTGCCCCGGTGCGTGAATAGGCACCACCTTTTCGGTCAAAATCGTTGGCGGCAAGTCTGCCAATTCTTCCGTGGGGAAAGTTCCCTTCATCGCCAAATAATAGCCACCATCGGCACAACATGAAACTGATTTCTCGGTCATGTCGCGCAAAGTCGTAAATGCACGGGAGGTAATACCGTCATGTTTGACGCTGGGGGCATAGTCTTCGAGTCTGCTGTGAACCACAGTAACATTTTCGAGGTTTAATTCCGTTTTTACTTGCTGACAAAAGCGGGTTTTTTTGCCGTTTGAGTCCAACAGGGTGACATGCAGCTCTGGACAAATGATGGCAATAACCAGACCGGGCAAGCCTGCACCACAACCCACATCCAACAGATGCGAACCTAGCAGATGGGGAATGATGGTCATGCTATCAACCAGATGGCGGTGAATCATTTCTTGCGGATCGCGTACGGCCGTTAGGTTATAGGCCTTGTTCCACTTCATCAGCAGACCATGATAGGCCAGAAGCTGCACGACCTGCGCGTCACTCACAGACAGCTCCAATAATTTTGCTGCCGTTAAAATTTGTGATCGGTACTGCGACATTAAACCGCTTCCTTAGCCAGACTGCGTTTCTTTATGTGAATCAATAGGAGTCCAATCGCCGCGGGGGTCATACCCGGAATACGGCTCGCTTGGGCCAGCGTAGCGGGGCGTGTTTCGCCCAACTTTTGCTTGAGCTCGTTTGACAATCCTGCGATCGTCTCATAGGCCAGCGATTCGGGAATCTTGGTGTTCTCTTGGCGTCTTAGCTGGTCGATGTCTTCCTGCTGGCGTTTGATATAGCCGGCATACTTGGCAACAATTTCAACCTGCTCGGTTACCTCATCAGGTAACTCAGGGGCGCCGTCTTTGATACCAGCCACCATGGTGTAATTCACCTCTGGGCGTTTGAGGATATCCAAGAGGTTGTGTTCGCGTGATATCGGATGCTCAAACAGCGCATTGGCGCGTTCCGCCTCTGGCGTACCCGGCTGAATCCAGGCACCCGACAACCGCGTCGTTTCCTTTTCGATCGCTTCCATTTTCTCAGAAAAGGCTGCCCAACGCGCATCATCAACCAAGCCCAACTCGCGGCCCTTCTCGGTCAATCGTGCGTCTGCATTGTCTTCCCTTAGGATCAATCGGTATTCGGCGCGACTGGTAAACATGCGGTAGGGTTCTTTGGTTCCCAGGGTAATCAGGTCGTCAACCAAGACACCGGTATAGGCCTCATCACGTCGTGGCGTCCAGGGTGCTTCGCCACGGACACGCAAGGCGGCATTTAATCCCGCCAAAAGGCCTTGGGCGCCAGCCTCTTCATAACCCGTGGTGCCGTTGATTTGACCTGCAAAATAGAGGTTTTTGACTGGCTTGGTTTCCAAGCTGGCGTGCAAATCTTGGGGGTTAAAGAAATCGTATTCAATCGCATAACCTGGTCGGGTAATGTGGGCGTTTTCGAATCCCCGAATCGTACGGATAAAATCGAGTTGCACATCAAAGGGCAGGCTGGTTGAAATGCCGTTGGGATAAAGCTCATAGGAATTGAGTCCCTCGGGCTCGACAAATATCTGGTGGCTCGTTTTGTCTGCAAAGCGCACAATTTTGTCTTCGATAGAGGGACAGTAACGCGGACCAATACCTTCAATTTCACCCGCATACATCGGCGAGCGATCAAGGTTTGATCGAATAATGTCGTGCGTCTTTTCACTGGTATGGGTGATGTAACAACTCACCTGCTGGGGATGCTCTGAGACATTGCCCATAAAGCTCATCACGGGCAAAGGGGTATCGCCTGGCTGTTCTTGCATCACGCTAAAATCAACGGTTCTGGCATCAATACGGGCAGGGGTTCCGGTTTTTAAGCGGTCTACACGAAAGGGCAATGCACGGAGGCGCTCTGCCAATCGAATGGAGGGTGGATCGCCCGCACGGCCACCCGAATAATTGTCCATGCCGACATGGATCTTGCCACCGAGAAAGGTTCCCGCGGTCAAAACGACGGTTGTGGCATGAAAACGAATACCGGTTTGCGTGACCACGCCCGTTACCTGGTCACCCTTCATAATCAGGTCGTCAGCGCCCTGCTGAAAGACACTGAGATTTTTTTGGTGCTCAACAA
Organism: uncultured Pseudomonadales bacterium; assembly: GCA_963925745.1. Lineage (GTDB taxonomy): Bacteria > Pseudomonadota > Gammaproteobacteria > Pseudomonadales > Natronospirillaceae > CAJXZL01. The sequence goes on along the minus strand of CAWUUZ010000307.1, from coordinate 253 downwards.
TGTCACGAATCGCAGCACGGTACAGCGCTCGGTCTGCCTGTGCACGGGTCGCCCTAACGGCAGGCCCTTTTCGGCTGTTGAGGATGCGAAACTGAATGCCGGCTCGGTCTGTTGCCCGTGCCATTGCACCACCTAGGGCGTCAATTTCTTTGACCAGATGGCTTTTACCAATACCGCCAATTGCTGGGTTACAACTCATCACGCCGATGGTTTCTGTGTTGTGGGTGAGTAATAGCGTACGCGCACCCATGCG
>CAWUUZ010000306.1:0-5583 GCA_963925745.1 uncultured Pseudomonadales bacterium | reverse complement strand
TCGCGCTGCTGCAACGCTGGCAGGGGGTCAAAGTTAAATCCGCTGATGAGGTCCAATTCAACCTCAGGCCAGTTTTCGCGATAAATGTTGAGTGTCGGCATCAACCACTGGAAACAGCTGTGGCACTCGATGGCGATGTGTAACCGGCCTGCTTGGCCGCCCGCCATCTTTTGAATGTCACGCAGTGTGGTATTCACCCGAGGTAAAATATCGTCAGCCAAGGCGAGTAAACGCTTACCCGATTGGGTGAAGCGCAAAGGCTTTGTCTTACGCTCCAAAACAGGCCCATCGAGCCTGTTTTCAAGTTCCTTTAGCTGGTGAGAAATAGCAGACTGTGTCAAATGGATGCGTTCAGCGGCATCGACGATACTGCCGGTCTCTTGGATGGCCTTGAGTGTTCTCAAATGACGCAGCTCAATCGCATGGTTCATCATGACGTTACCTTCTTTCTACCTTTGACGTTTTGCATACAGAATTTTAAAGCCCTGACTGCGCCCCAATTCAACACAGTTACCAAAGGCGGCCACCAACATCGGCTCATAATTTAAGAACTGGTTGGCGACAAGGGTTAAATCTCCCCCAACCCGTAGATGCTTTTTGGCGTCCTTGAAGAACTGTTCTGACACCTCATACTGGGTACGAATCCCTTGATGAAAGGGAGGGTTGCTCACCACATGGTGGTAGCTTTCCTCCGTCTTTGGAAAACCATCCAAACAGGAAATCTGACGGTGGGGAAAATTGTTATGGGTCAGCGTTGCCAAGGTTGCTTCGGTAGCAAGCCAGCTGATATCACTGAAATCGACAATGGCATCGGATTGCGCTTTTAAAATATGGGCGCCCACGACACCACAACCACAGGCAAAATCAAGAACGGGACCACGCACCTTTGGCAAATGCTGCAACAGCAGGGCAGTGCCAATGTCTAGACGGCCCGCGCTAAAAACCCCAGGGTAACTGGATAGTACAACGCCATTGGCTGTGGTCGTTTTTTGTTCATAGGCTGCAAGAGCAACAGTAATGGGCGGCGTGGCTACAGGAATGTCCACTTCAAAAATAGCACAATGGCGCGCACTGTCGATTTTTGAACCGCTTAGGTCTCTTGATGTGAGAATGGCAGCAGCCGATTTAATACCGCCTTTGTTTTCTCCAACAATCCACAGAATTCCGCCTTTATGAGACAGCTGTGCTATCGCAAAATCGATCAGCATCTGGGCTTCTTGTTTTGCCTTTGGATAAAACAGAATTACCTGTGCACGGTGTTGCTGAGGAGCAACCCAACCGAGGTGTTTGTCATGGCTGCGCCATTGGTGCGCAGCCTTGGCGTCAAAGGTTGTCACAAAATGCTGCTGAACATTGTCGAATGCCTGCACGGTAGCGGGCACGCCGAGTAACCATGCGTCAGGCTGTACTTGATGACGTTGCCGTTGAAGAATCTGGTAAATGGGATCCAAGTGAGCCTACCTATTGGTCATGTGCGAATGAAGGGGTATTTGATGGGCGCAGTGTATCACAGAGTTGGTGCATCTAAAGGTGAATCCTGGTGCTGCGACGCTGTCATCAGTGGCAGGAAGGGTGTCCACAATACCGGCTGTGTTCCAATGGGCTGCGCTTCGGGTAATACGGAAAAAGAGAGGGGAACACCGGTATCTGGGTGATCGAATCCAATATCGGCTGCATGCAAATACATGCGGGGGCGTTCTTCCATTGGCAAGGGATCAAGTTGCGGGCCGTACAGTGGGTCATTGACAATGGGTGACCCAATTTCACTGAGGTGAACCCGCAACTGGTGTGTTCTGCCCGTGATCGGGTGCAGCTCTGCTAACCATAATTGGTTGAATTCAGCCCGCTGTTTCCAATGGGTAATGGCTGATTTGCCTTTTTCCCAATCCACGAGTTGGTAGGGGCTGCTGATGTCTGTCTTTCCCAAAGGCAGGTTAATGTCGCCTTCCCTGTCAGCTGGGGGCTGATGACAGATTGCCCAGTATTTTTTCTGCACCCGTCGATTACGAAATTGCTCAAACAGCAGGCGCTCGGCGCGTTTTCCGCGTGCAAAAACCATGATGCCAGAGGTTTCATAATCCAGTCGATGTACACACCGAACCTCGGGAAAATGTGCCCGCAGCTGTGCAAAGAGCGAGACCCCCAAATGGGGTGACCGCGCTTGAACACTGAGCATATTGGGTGGTTTATAGAGAATCAAAAAATGATAATCAATGGCTACAAATTGTAGTGGTAGCCCCTGATTATCAAGAATGATGGGTGGAATGCTGTCATCCATTGGCGGCGTCATGGGGCCACTGTACCGTGAATGCTGCAGAAGCCGCTTCTGAAATTCATATCGCCTGATCTGCCTGAAAACCAGCCCGTGGTGCAGGGCGTATAGCGTCAGCAATCAAGAATGCCAGTTCAAGTGCCTGGTCAGCATTGAGTCTGGGATCGCATTGGGTGTCATATTGGCGTGACAAGTCACCTTCACCAATCTGGAACGCGCCACCAATACACTCGGTTACATTGTTGCCGGTCATTTCAAAATGGACACCACCGGCAACCGTGCCCTGTGTGGCATGAATGTCAAAGAACGACTGTACCTCTTTCATGATATTGGAGACGTCACGTGTCTTGTAACCATTGCCTGTTTTGATGGTGTTGCCGTGCATGGGATCTGAGCTCCAGACCACTGAAACGCCTGCCTTCTGTACAGCCTTTAAAATGGCTGGGAAACGTTCCTCAATCAGGTGGGCACCCATTCTGACAATAAGGGTGATTTTGCCTGCTTCCTGCTCAGGATTGAGTGTTTCTATCACCCTGAGTAGCTCATCTGGGTCTGTGCTTGGCCCAACTTTGATGCCAATGGGGTTGTGGATGCCCCGACAATATTCGACGTGGGCGCCGTCTAATTGCCGCGTTCGATCACCAATCCACAGCATGTGTGCAGAGCAATCATACCAATCGCCTGTGAGGCTATCACGACGTGTCATCGCCTCTTCATAGGGCAATAGCAAGGCCTCATGGGAGGTATAGAAACTGGTTTCACGAATCTGGTGGGTGTTGGCAGGGTTGATGCCGCAGGCGTTCATAAAGGCCAGCGATTCATCAATGCGTGTTGCCAAGTCCTGATAGCGTTTGCCCAAGGGGCTGTTGTCGACAAAGCTCAGATTCCACTGGTGTACCCGGTGTAAATCAGCCAAACCGCCTACCGCAAAGGCACGTAAGAGGTTCAGTGTCGATGCCGATTGGTGGTAAGCCTGTAACATGCGTTCGGGATTGGGTTGCCGTTCGGCAGCGTTAAAACCGAAGCCATTGATGATATCGCCACGGTAACTCGGTAGCGTCACGCCATCGATGGTTTCGGTATCACCTGATCTTGGCTTGGCGAATTGTCCTGCCATGCGACCAATCTTTACCACGGGGCTTTGGCCACCATAGGTCAATACAATCGCCATCTGTAGCAGCACCTTAAAGGTGTCGCGAATGCTGTTGGTATTAAAGTGGTTAAAGCTTTCTGCGCAATCGCCGCCCTGAAGTAAAAACGCCTCACCGCGCGACACCTTTGCCAATTCGGCTTTTAATTTTCTGGCTTCGCCTGCGAATACCAAGGGGGGTTGCTGGTGCAACCTTTGTTCAACAAGCGCGAGTGATTCTTGGTCTGGATAGACAGGCATCTGTGTTGCTGGGCGCTGTCTCCATCCTGAGGGTGTCCATGCATTCATAACGTGTGTGAGTTCCTGAAGTAAGGCCTGTAAGGGATGCAAAAGGGCTGCATTGTCTAGGCGCTTAGTTTGTGAACGGCAACGATAACCGGTTTTTAAGAGTCGACAGTGCTTTACAGGTTGGTGGTAGCGTTCAGTAGACTCACCCAATCTATTCGTTCCAATCTATTCGTTCCAACCTTTTAACAGTGTGCAGCGGTTTGGCCATCGAATTCTACCTGTGCTCAAAAGTCCCAGTATCGACGGAGCGTCGCGTCAACCTGTTTGATTCGGGGTGTCATGGTCTTATTTAACCCCTGGTTATCACTTTTGAAGGGCTATTTTACAGAGAATCGCCTCAATCAACAGAAATTTCCCACCGCAATCCAAGATATCCAGATGCCTGGTGTTATACTGTCGGCGTCTATTTTTGACTGTCTGTTTCAGGTGAGAATCCAACCTCCGTCATGGCTTTCTTCGTCACGGACCTCAGGAAAAAAATTTGGTTTGGCTATTGGCAATTATCGGTAGCCTTTTTGTTACTTTGATAGAAATCGGGAAGTTGCAGTATGGAAAATTGGACGCGCTTTAGGTATCCCCATTTGTTTGGTTTGTGGCAGCGGTGGCTGGGTGAAACCCAATGGCATCAATTAGACAGGTGGTTACGTCGCTACTTCCAAGGCCAACGCAATTTTGGAAAGCGCGATCGACTCGCCTATGCCAATGCCATGTTTTCTGCAATGCGAATTTTACAGTTAATCGATGTGTTAGAGCGCCTCTACACAGAAGAGCCCGAAGCCGATTGGGGCGAATGGGACAAGACCTGGACCCCCGACAATGTGCGACACATTCGCGTAGACCGGTTTTGGTTTTGGGTCGCCCTTTATTTCGATACCGATGCACCGGCCGCTACAGAGCTTGATGATGCCGAGGAACGACGCCAATGGTTTTTGGATACCGTATCTAGTGAAGACAAACGCCTGGCTCTGGGTATTGCCGATTTTTGGTATGGTTGGAGACCCATGTGGAATGCCGCCTTGGACTTGCGGGTGCAGACCAGTGGCTGGAGTGAAATCGATCGGCAGGCCTTTATTGTGGGACAAAATTCTTTGCCGCCAGTGTGGTTACGTCCACAACAGGGCATGGACAACCAATCACTGCTCGAACGCTTAGACAATGAGGGTGTTCGCATCACATTGCAGGACGGACGTCTAGCAGCTCAGGGTGGTACAGGGTTGTTAGAAACAGCCAGCTATAAATCTGGATTGTTTGAAATTCAAGATTACGCCAGCCAAATGATTGCTGAATCAGTGGGTGCAGAACCGGGTCAAAAAGTGTGGGATGCCTGTGCAGGTGCTGGCGGAAAAACCCTATCCTTGGCTGAAAAGATGCAAAGCAAGGGCGCGCTCATTGCCACTGATATCCGAGAATACAAGTTGGAAGAACTCAAACGCCGTGCAAAGCGGGCAGGGTATTTCAATATTCGGTCCTTTGGTTGGGATGCTGAAGCACCCTTAAAGCTGCCACGAGAAGTCAGGGTACACCAAGGATTTGACCGGGTGCTGATAGACGCACCCTGTTCTTCTACCGGTACCTGGCGTCGCAATCCAGACGCACGGTGGCGTGATGCGGGTATGCCCGAGGCACCGATGCTTGCGCTGCAACAGCACATTCTGTCACAGGCGAGTCACAGTGTTCGTCCTGGTGGGCGACTGGTGTATGCGACCTGCAGTTGGTTTGTAGAAGAAAATGAGCAGCAGGTAGCGGCTTTCTTAGCAGCGCATCCACAGTTTGCTTTGGTTCAGCAGACGATGTTGGGTTTCCCAAATACCAATTCAGATGCCATGTTTTCAGCCGTTTTAGAACGAAAAGTTTAGAAACGACATAGGGGTGC
>CAWUUZ010000305.1:0-6920 GCA_963925745.1 uncultured Pseudomonadales bacterium | reverse complement strand
TGCTATACCCCCAATGCTATATCGAATGAGGCCTCTTTTACCGGCTTCCTCCAAGTTCTGGGGTTTATTGTCTTTTTTCACAACAGTTCCTTTATTCTGTCAATAGTAAAATCAAACGCCCGAATGCTATCGAGTCCCGTTAGTGCTTTCCTGTCGAACCGAAGCCACCTGCACCCCGATCAGTTGTATCAAATTCATCAACAATATCCATGTCCATTGTCACAACTGGCACCAAAACCAGCTGAGCCAAGCGCGCACCTACCTCTAAGATAAAGGGTTCAGTACTGCGGTTCCAACAACTTACCATAAGCTGGCCTTGATAATCTGAGTCTAGCAAACCCACCAAATTACCCAAAACAATCCCCTGCTTATGTCCCAAGCCAGATCGGGGCAAAATCATGCCTGCCAACTGCGGATCGGCCAGATAGATGGCCATTCCTGTAGGAACCAATACGGTCTGTCCGGGGGCAACCGTGAGTGTCTCTGTCACACAGGCGCGTAAATCGATGGCGGCTGAACCCGCTGTTGCATATTCGGGCATGGGGATCTCTTTTCCCAGCCTCGCATCCAGTATCTTTACCTGTATTTTAGCCACGTTTTTCCTTATTCCTATTTTAGGTGATCGGCGACTTGCTGCATTAACCACTGTGCCACCACCTTCTTAGAGGTCGGGCCAAACTCGGCACGGCTGTCTTGGGTCAAGAGCGTCACCTGGTTGTCATCACTGCCAAAGCCCAAACCCGGTAGGGATACATCATTTATGACCACCATATCGAGCCGTTTTTGATGCATCTTGGCTTGGCCATACTGCATCGCGTCCTGTGTCTCTGCTGCAAACCCCACAACCCAAGGACGACCCTCGGTGAGTGCAGCCACCGATGCGACAATATCGGGATTTTCGATCAACTGTAGTGTCTTGGGTGCCTGTGCACCCACTTTTTTCATTTTTTGGGTGGCCACTTGCTCGGGGCGATAATCAGCAACCGCTGCAGTAGCAATAAAAATATCAGAGCCCTTTACCGATGCCATGACTGCGTCATACATCTCTACAGCTGACTCTACTGAAATACTTTGAACACCGACAGGCGGCATCAAAGCGACGGGACCTGTCACCAATATCACCTCCGCACCTTCAGCTGCAGCTGCTTCCGCCAGTGCATAACCCATTTTTCCAGAACTGAAGTTGCTCAAATAGCGAACAGGATCGAGCCGTTCTCTGGTTGGCCCAGCGGTAATCACAACCCGTTTACCCTTGAGTAACTGTGATGGGCGCACAGCTGCTAGCACTGTGTCAGCAATTGCCTCAGGTGCGCTCATACGACCGGGTCCTACGTCGCCACAGGCCTGTTCTCCAGAATCGGGACCAATCCACGACCAAGCAGGGAAGACTGCCTGTAAGCGCGCTACGTTGGCTTGGGTCATGGGGTTTGACCACATGGCTTGGTTCATTGCCGGTGCGATGGTCACAGGTCCTTGATAGGCCAACATCACGGTGGTTAGCAGGTCATTGGCAAAACCCTGTGATATCCGGGCGATCGCATCAGCAGTCGCAGGGGCGATAACAATATGGTCTGCCCAACGCGCCAGTTCGATATGACCCATACCCAACTCGGCCGTCGGATCCAGCAAGCTGCTTCGCACGGCTTTGCCAGTGAGGGCTTGGAATGTGAGTGGCGTAACAAAGGCCTTCGCGGATTCTGTCATGAGCACCTGAACCTCAGCGCCTGCCTTGATAAACAAGCGTACCAGCTCAGCCGTCTTATACGCGGCGATACCACCTGTCACGGCGACCAAAATTTTTGTATTTGATTCTGCAGTCATAGCACGATAAATTCTCTGGGTTATCAAGGACAGATTACCTCATGACAAGGAGCAAGTCATGGCAATAACCGATTGGCCAAATAAAGAACGCCCGCGTGAAAAACTACTACACAAAGGTGCTGAAGCCCTCTCCGACGCTGAACTCTTGGCAATTGTGCTGCGCACAGGCACCCAAGGAAAAAGCGCTGTAGACCTTGCAAGACATCTTATCAAAGAATTTCGGGGACTGAGACACCTTTTGTGTGCGGATCAGGAGCAACTTTGCCAGTATCTCGGTATGGGTCCGGCTACCTATGCGCAAATACAGGCAATTCGTGAAATTGGGCAGCGTTTCTTGCGCGAAGAAGTGGCTCAAACACGGTTATTTGGCTCACCAGACGCCACGCGACAGTATTTGCTGTCAAAGCTTCGAGACAGAAAGCACGAAGAGTTCCATATTCTTTATCTCGATAGCCAGTACCAACTCCTTCACGACGAGATGCTTTTCCGTGGTACAATCGATAGCGCAGCTGTCTATCCCAGAGAAGTGGTCAAATGCGCGCTGGCAGCCAATGCTGCTGCCGTGATTTTAGTACACAACCACCCCTCTGGAATTGCAGAGCCCAGTCAAGCCGATCGACAGATCACACAGAAATTAATTCAGGCCTTAGCCTTGGTTGATATTCAGGTGCTAGATCACCAAATCGTAGGCGACAACAGGGTTGTGTCCATGGCTGAACGTGGATTAATCACAGCATCCTGCTAATTAGAAACAATTGTTTCTTGCTCCATTGCAGATGTTCTGGTATAAATCCGCACCCTGTTTTCGGGAGCTGTCTTTTCTGCGTTATTGACCAGATTTTAAGACAATATATTGTATTCATCAGAGGCGATTGAAAGATGTCACGAGTTTGTCAAGTAACTGGTAAGCGACCCGCTACTGGTAACAACGTTTCTCACTCCAACATCAAAACTAGGCGTCGCTTTCTGCCCAATTTGCATTCGCATCGCTTCTGGGTTGAGAGTGAAAACCGTTTTGTTAAGTTGAAGGTTTCAAGTAAAGGTATGCGTATTATTGATAAGAATGGTATTGATGCCGTTCTAGCTGATATGCGCGCTAACGGTACCAAAATATAAGGAGCAGGACCATGGCACGCGATAAAATCAAACTAGTGTCCAGCGCCGGTACCGGATACTACTACACGACAGATAAGAACAAGCGCACGACTCCAGATAAATTGGAGTTCATGAAGTTTGATCCAAAGATCCAAAAACATGTCATGTTTAAGGAATCTAAAATCAAGTAATTGATTTGTCTGTACAAAAAACCTGAAATGGCTTAATAAGCGTTTCAGGTTTTTTTATGTCTGGAGAAAAGTGATGCCTGAATTACCCGAAGTTGAAACGACCTGTTCTGGCATCCGACCTGGCCTGGTAGGACAACAGATACGCACAGTGACGGTACGGGAGCACCGTTTTCGGTGGCCGATCGACAGCAACCTACCCAACCTACTCCGCAACCAGTCGGTACAAGCCGTGCATCGCCGTGGCAAATATGTGTTGCTGACACTGACCAAAGGCACCCTGTTACTACACTTGGGTATGTCTGGCTCGCTACGTCTGTTGGCGACGGCCGTACCACCAGCAAAACATGACCATGTCGATATTGTCATGGGTAATGGACTGATATTGCGTTTTAATGACCCCCGACGTTTTGGCGCAGTGCTTTACACCACAGACCCGATCGATGTGCACCCCTTGCTAAGCCATCTTGGTCCTGAGCCCCTGAGTGACGACTTTACCGCTGCCTATTTGTTAACCCGCTGCAACAAACGCAAGCTCCCCATCAAGCACCTCATCATGGATGCCAAAATGGTGGTAGGCGTGGGGAACATCTATGCCAATGAAGCGCTTTTTCTGTCCGGCATACACCCCAGTCGTGCAGCAAACACGCTAACAGCGGCACAGGTTTCGACCCTAACAGTGCATATTCGGCGCATCTTACAACAGGCGATTCAAAGGGGAGGCACAACGCTAAGAGACTTTACCAACGCTGAGGGAAAACCGGGGTATTTTGCACAGGAATTGTTGGTCTACGGTAAAAAAGGCACACCCTGCCCTAACTGCCAAGAAACCTTGATGGAAGTGCGGCTACAGGCAAGATCGAGCGTCTTTTGTCCGCGCTGCCAGACCTAATCAGCCGATTGAACGGCAGCCGTAATCAGGTCTGAGTGCGATGCGAATTACTGCTGGTCATCCCTGTCATCGGCACCTGCCATAGACACCTGCAACCTTGCAGCGATATCTGCCAGATAGTTTAAAAACAGCGTATCCATACTGTTGCGGTAATAATCAGGGTCAACGCTACCCAGACACAGTGTTACCTGCTTGCCATGGGCTGTCGATCGCGCCACGGCGACCGAAGACACCCTAACCTCGTCACCGAACAACGCTTGCAATTCCTGCTCAGGCAAGCTGCCACAATAGACACGGGCACGCTCTAGTTTTTCAGACAACACCACCAACTCTGCCAGGGTAGCCGCGTCTGCCATCACACCCTGATCCGCTTCTGGCTCACCTTCAAAGTAGAAGCGCATGGCGTCAACATTGAAATAATCACTGAGGTTGGTTTGCAGAACCTGTCCAAGTTGCGCAGTGGATCGGCAACTCACCGCATCTAATACGGTCTTTTGCAGATGCTGAAACATGCGGTCATTGACCCGAGCATTGTCGATAAGATCACTCAATCGGTGCTGCAAGCGCTCTGCCTGGGTGCGTAGCAACCCATTTTGTCGCTCCAACAACGAGATTGCCGATCCGGACGCATGGGGTACCGTCAGCCGTTTAATCAGACGGTCACGTCCGACAAAAAACTCAGGATGATTTACCAAATATAGCTCAATTGCTTCGGCTGTTATGCCTGATTCCTGTTCCACGCGATCTGTCCTTCATAAACGGTTGTTGCTGGCCCTGTCATTAAGACGGAGCCCTGACCTTCCCAGGAGATGTGTAGACTCCCCCCAAGAACCTGTACTGTAACAGCATTGTCTAATAATCCAAGCCGCTGGCCTGCCACCACAGCAGCGCAAGCGCCGGTGCCACAGGCAAGGGTTTCACCCGCACCACGCTCATAGACCCGCAAACGAATTTCTGTGCGAGACAATACTTCCATAAAACCGACATTACATTGCTCAGGGAAAGCCGGCAATGCTTGAATCGCTTCACCCCATGCCTTGACGGGTGCAGCATCAACACGATCAACGCAGATAACCACATGGGGGTTGCCCATGGACACCAGTGATACCAGAACCGGATCGGCCACACCAGCAAGCGTTAAAGGATACTGTGCTTGGCTATGCGCCGTCACAAAGGGAATGGTTTCAGGTGCAAAGGTTGGCACACCCATATCCACTGACACCGATCCGTCGGGCTGCAAAACCAATTCGATAACGCCCTTGGCAATGGCTACCCGAATCTTTCCTTGGTGGGAAAGCCCCTTATCGGTCACAAACTTTGCAAAGCAACGCGCACCATTGCCACAGTGCTCTACCTCACCACCGTCTGCATTAAAAATACGGTATCGAAAATCGACATCTGCCGACGTGGGCGTTTCTACCAAAAGCAGCTGGTCAAAACCAATACCAAAGTGACGGTCTGACCAGGCCAGAATATCGGCGCGACTGGGTTCACAGTCTTGGGAAATGGCATCAATCACCATAAAGTCATTTCCCAATCCATGCATCTTGGTGAATTCAAGCCATTGCGGCACTGTACTGTCTGTCATACCCACCTTCTCGTCGTCATCAGAGGTCTAACACGGATTCCAGTGCAATCTGATCAGCGATGGTTTCCCGTCGTCTGACCACATGCATCTGATCGCCATCTACCATGATCTCAGCCACGCGGTTGCGCGAATTGTAATTTGAACTCATTGCAAAGCCATAGGCGCCCGAATCCATCACTGCCACAACATCACCCTGCTCTAGCGTCAGAAGTCGGTCATGGGCGAGAAAATCTCCCGTTTCACAGATCGGACCCACAACATCCCAGCGCACACCTGGTCCTGGGCGTTTTAGTACGGGTTTCACTTCCTGCCACGCCTGATACAGGGCAGGACGAATCAAGTCGTTCATGCCACCATCTACTATGGCAAAGTGGTGGTCGGCGGTTTCTTTCAAATACACCACGGTGGTCAAAAATGCGCCGGCGTTTGCCACAATGGACCGTCCGGGTTCGAGCACCAGCTTCTGTTTTCGGTGTCCCAATTTTTGCAATATCTGGGTGACATAATCAGACAAATTCGGCACGGTATCGCTTTCTTGGTAGCGCACACCAATACCGCCACCCAAATCCAAATGCTGTATCTCAATACCCTGGTCTGCCAACCGATCAACCAGTAACAACAGGCGATCGAGTGCGTCCATAAAGGGCTCAAGCGTGGTGATCTGAGAACCAATATGGCAATCGACACCCTTCACCTGAATATGGGGGAGTCTGTCAGCCTCATGATAAACCGTTTCGGCATCACGAATATCGACGCCAAATTTGTTGTGTTTGAGACCGGTAGAAATATAGGGGTGCGTTTTGGCATCCACGTCTGGGTTCACACGGATGGAGACCGGTGCAACCAGGTCCATACGACCGGCAACGGTATTTAGGGTTCTAAGCTCTGCCAAGGACTCGACATTAAAACAATGAATACCGATTTCGAGCGCGCGCTCCATTTCGGCTTCTTGTTTGGCGACGCCAGAAAATACAATCTTTTCCGGTTGTCCACCCGCAGCCAAGACCCGTTCTAGTTCACCTATGCTGACAATATCGAACCCAGAACCCAAACGTGCCAAGACATTGAGAACAGCCAGGTTAGAGTTGGCTTTTACGGCATAGCAAACGAGCCCACGGTCTCCCAAGGCATCCGCATAGCCGTGCCAAGATTGTTCTATGAGGCGTCGAGAATAGACATACAGGGGGGAGCCGAATTGCTTGACCAAATCCATCGCGGACACTGACTCGATATGCAGCAGGTCTTTCTGGTACTGATAAACCGACATTATGCCCAATCCCCTATCGTCGTATGCTGCGCCTGTGCAGCCGATGAATCGGGAATATACAGCCCACCT
>CAWUUZ010000304.1:0-8367 GCA_963925745.1 uncultured Pseudomonadales bacterium | reverse complement strand
GGTTAAAAAGTCGGCATCACCATAGAGCAGCAGGTCTGCAATGGGTTCGTACAATACCTGCTGTGTCACTGATGGGGTACTCACGTCCTGTGGCAGACCCACACCAGCCACCGCGTCTTCAATCGCTTTTTTGGCCTTGGCCATATCTACTTTGTCGTTGATGCTTACCCGCAAACTGGCACGATTTTCACTGCTGCTGGTTCGAACAGCGGTCACCTCTGGCAAGGCCAATAGCGCGCGTTCCAAGGGAATCGAAACCGCTTCTTGAACGTCTTCAGCACTGGCGCCAGACCAGGAGGCGGAGACCGATACACTGTTAAATTCAAAGTCTGGAAAAAACTGTCGGTTAATATGCTGCATAGACCAGAGACCAATCATGATCACCAGAAACATCAAGCCGTTGGCAGCGGTGCGGTGGTGCGCAATTTTTGCAATCCAGGCATTCATGAACCGGCACCTGGTAGCTTGGCGCCATTACCCATATTCGGTCTCACAGTGACCTGCAAGCCTCTGGTCGCACTGGCCAAACGGGTATTGAGCAGTTCTAGGCCAGCGGTCAATGCGTCGCCCTGAATGAGATACCAGGTTTCACCGTCACGCACGACCTGTCCCGCGACGGTTACAGGCACATCTACCAGACGTCCCTGAGCAACCCGAAATACCCAACGGTTTTCGTAGAGCATCTTGGCTGGAATGGCATAAACAGACGCCAGGGGTGGCAAATAGGCCGTGATGGCGAGGTGTTGTCCCATGGCGGCTACGGGTGGTTTTTCAAACCGGAAAACAGCCTTAACAGAACCCAATGTGGCTTGGTTGCCTAACAGGTCAAGCGTTAAACGCTGATTCGCATTGTTGGTCTGTATGGCGTTGATCTTGGATCCGCTAAAGGCAGCCAACCACTTGACGGGTATTCTGGTTTCCAAACCCATTTGGCTGTTGTCGACCAAAGTGACCAGTTTTGCATTGGCGGTGACCCGTTGGCCCTGTTGTACAACCAGTTCGGTAACCACACCTGAGAAGGGTGCCACGATGCTGGTATCAGCCAACTGCTTCTTAAGACTGCTCAGTGTCGCCACCAGCTCGGACCTTTGGGCTTGAAGCTGCAATAGGGTGTCGGGGAACCGTGCCAAACTCATTTCACGGTTTTGAACCACCATGACCTGATTCTGGTGGCTCTTGACAGCGGCCTCATAGTCGCTGCTCGACGCCAGTTTTTGCTCGGCTAGACCGGCGATACGGTCCATCGCCGTTTGGCTAATGGCGAGCAGCCGTTGTTCAATAATCAGCGTTTGCTGGTCTTGCTGCTGTTGAAGCTGTTGTAAACGGATTTTGGCGTCCATTTCGGTCAGACGCGACTGGGTTTGTTGTTGTGATGCCAACAGATCGGTTGGATCTAAACGCGCCAACAACTGACCTGTCTTGACCATGTCACCCTCTGCAACAGACAGGGCCAATACCTTGGCGGTCACTGGGCTGGTAATGTCTAGCTGTCGAAACGCCGTGACGGATCCAAATAAATTGAGTTCAGGTGACCAGTCGGATGTTTGAATCGGGAAAACCGCGACAGTCGCAATGGAGGAGTTTGCAGCGCTGGCATTGGAACCGCCACCAGAAAAGCCACCAAAACCACCCCGTCTTTGGTTGGCAGGTGGTCGGGCAGCGGGTGTTGCGGTAGCCGCCTGGGCGTCAGCGGGCGCAGACGTTGCGCCGTCAGGTGTCTCTGTGTCTGGCGCAGATGCAGGCCTTTCGCGCTGCCCAGCGTTACCCAAACCGGGACGGTTGCCTGGGGCACCCGCTGGCACTTGCGCGCCATTTAGCGCCGCAGGCGCCATGGCTTGGGGCAGGGTGTCCTTGCTGTTGAGCAGATAAAATCCAAAACCAGCTGAAATGAGAATCAAAATGGGCAGCAGATAGCGCATTAGCATTGAAAATTTCCTTAAAGAATATGCCCAAGTCAGCGGCGGTAGGAGACACAGATAGCTGCAATCATCAGGTATATCGTCTGGGAATTCTGTCAAGAATTGGTAAATACCTATTTCTTGCACAATTGCGGCGGTCATAGCGGTGGGAATGGGGTTGCCCCCTGTGCCAGCCAGATGTAAAGATGGGTGCAGGGCCTGATTCAACCACCTGATTCAACCACCTGATTCAACCACCTGATTCAATACCCTGACAGTAGCGGTAGAGCAGGCGCCTATTAAGCAAGCCCCCATTCAACAGACCAGTGAACGGATTCATTGGTTTGAAATTTTCAGAAGGAACTGACAGATGAATTTTGCCAAGATTTATACCCGCGCGCGTGTCGGTATCGACGCGCCCCTTGTGACCGTCGAAATACACCTTTCCAATGGACTGCCGTCCATGTCCATAGTCGGACTCCCAGAAACTGCGGTAAAGGAATCTCGAGACCGCGTGCGCTCTGCCATTCTCACCAGTGGATTTGAATTTCCTGCCCGTCGAATCGTGGTAAATTTGGCTCCTGCTGAGTTACCAAAGGAAGGGGGCCGTTTCGATTTGGCCATCGCCATGGCAATTCTGGTCGCCTCTGGACAGATTCCAGAAACCTTTGCAGCCCAGTTAGAGGTGTTGGGTGAACTTGCCCTAAATGGTGATGTACGTCCGATTCAGGGTGTTCTGCCCGCCAGTATTGCGGTGACAAAGGCAGGCAAAGCCCTGGCTGTGCCAGAGGACAATGCGTCTGAAGCCTGCTTGCCACAGGGTGCAAGGGTGCTGGCGGTTAGCAGCCTTTTGGCCCTATGCCACCATGTCGCAGGTAAGGCTATCTTGGCATGGGCAGAGGCTGAGCAACCACCGCCGACCCGCTACGATGCAGCATCGGATCTCAACCAGGTCAAGGGACAATATGCGCCAAGAAAGGCGCTCGAGGTCGCCGCTGCTGGCCAACACAATTTGCTGTTCTTTGGCCCGCCCGGCACGGGTAAGACCCTTCTCGCACGGTGTTTGCCTGGCATTTTGCCGCCCCTATCTGACAGTGAGCGTTTGGATGTTATGGCCGTCTATTCCGTTGCAGGATACCAACGGGGTCTGTGGCAACAACGGCCCTTTCGCGCACCGCATCACACGGCATCTGGCGTGGCGTTGGTGGGCGGGGGGTCTAACCCAAAACCGGGTGAAATAAGCCTTGCCCACCATGGGGTGTTGTTTTTGGATGAACTGCCTGAGTTTCCACGGCATGTGTTGGATGTGTTGCGCGAACCCTTAGAACAGGGCGAAATTGTCATTTCTCGGGCGGCGCGACAGGTGGTTTTTCCGGCCCGCTTTCAGTTGGTGGCCGCTATGAATCCAACACCGGGCGGATATAGCCCCGACGACCCCAGATCGGGACACTATAGCCGTCAGCAATTGCAGAAATATCTGTCACGCATTTCGGGTCCGCTGTTAGACCGCATTGATTTACAGGTTGAGGTGAACCCTGTGCCCCCTGCGCTGTTATCAAGTGGTCCCAGGGGTGAAAGCAGTGCCGTGGTGCGCCAGAGAATTGCCGTGGCGGTCGCAGTCCAGCTCAAGCGGCAGGGCAAGCGCAATGCCTGGTTGACCCCCAATGAGCTTGAACAGCATTGTCAGCTGCAGCCAGCCGATGAAAAGCGGCTGCACAGTGCGATGGACAAGCTTGGATTGTCGGCAAGAAGTTACCACCGCATATTAAAGGTCACCCGTACCCTTGCCGATTTGGAGCAGGCCGAACAGATCAAAACGGACCACATCCTGTCTGCATTGGGCTACCGCCAAATGGATAAGTGGCTGCATTGAGGTAACAGGCGAACACAGGCAGATTGACAGCCCAGGGTATCGTTTATGGCCTTTTTTATCGGGTTTCGACGCCATTGGAAGATATTTCTGCTAGAATACCGCGCCTTGAAAGCGGCTATATTTTTTGAATCTCGTGGTGCAGCTGTCGAAAAACACGCTGTTTGCGCAAGCGAGACAGGATAAAGCACCAGCCGTTCTGACTGAACCAAAAATCAATACCCGAGTCGCTCGGGTCGAAAACCCTTGAGGAAACTATGTCTAAATATACTACAGATCAATTACGCGTCAGTTATGGCATTGGTCGTCAGTTTGGTGGCCAGCTAGCGAGCCAGCCTTTTGACGGTTTGGATATCGACAGCGTACTAGAAGGATTCCGTGCAGCTTTCAATGGCGAAGCTGACCCAGTGTCTCCCATTGATATGCAGAATTCTTATGATGTCATTCGTGCTGAACTTGAAAAGAAAGAATCAGAAGCAGCCAAATCTCTGTCTGCAGATGGTGCGCTTTTCTTGGCTGAAAATGCCAAAAAAGACGGTGTTGTTGTAACAGCAACTGGCCTTCAGTACGAAGTGCTAACCGATGGTTCAGGCGAGAAGCCTACCCAGAATTCTACGATCAGTGCGCATTACCATGGCACCTTGATCGACGGCACCGTGTTTGATAGCTCGTATGACCGTGGTCAGCCTGCAGAATTCCCAGTGTCAGGTGTTATTCCTGGTTGGACAGAAGCCTTGCAGTTGATGACTGTTGGATCTAAGTGGCGTTTGACCGTTCCTTACCAGCTCGCTTATGGCGCGCAGGGTGCAGGTGGCGCAATCGGCCCATTCCAGACCTTGGTTTTTGATGTTGAGTTGCTCGCTATTCTGTAACAGCGATTCATGGCTAGGCTATTGTGTGGTGGCTACCCGCTGCGCAATGGTCAACCAAAGGCCAACTGACTATCGGTGGGGATCGATTCCATGTCATCCCCATCTTCTTCTTCTTTTTTCGGTCCACTAGCAAGCTGCTTGCTACGCTCCCAATTCCTTGAGCTTCCTGGTCAGGGTATTTCGTCCCCATCCCAACATCTTTGCCGCCTCTACCTTACGACCCCCAGTAAATTCCAAAGCACAGCTCAGTACAATTTGCTCTAGTATTTTTTCTGCCCGTGGGAATAGGTCCGGTGTTCCGCGCGCCAATTCTCGGGTTGCCCATACCCGTAAGCCGCTTTGCCAATCGCTGGTGGTGTCAGATACCTGACTGTGTAGTTCAGGCGGAAGGTCGTCGATATGGACTTCATTGCCACTGGCCATCACGCTGATCCAGCGGCAGGTATTTTCAAGCTGTCGGACATTGCCTGGCCAGTCGAGGTCACACAGATAGTGCAGGGTGTCAGGTTTGAGTGTCTTGACCGGCACCCCCTGTTCAGTCGCGGCGCGTGCCAGAAAGTGGTTGAGCAAAACGGGAATGTCTTCTCGTCGCTGTGCCAGTGTCGGCAACTGAATGCGGATAACATTTAAGCGGTGGTAGAGGTCTTCACGAAATTTTCCTGCCCGTACCAAGGCCAATAGGTCCTGGTGGGTGGCAGCCAGAATACGCACATTCACCCGAATGCCCGTATGGGCACCAACGGGATGGATTTCCCCATCGGACAAGACCCGCAACAGTCTGGTTTGGGCGTCCATGGGCATATCGCCAATTTCATCAAGAAACAGCGTTCCACCCTCGGCCTGTTCAAACCGACCAATGCGGTGTTGAAGGGCGCCGGTAAAGGCACCTTTTTGGTGTCCAAACAATTCAGACTCGATGAGGTCCTTGGGTATGGCCGCCATGTTTAGGGCAATAAAGGGCATCGTGGCGCGAGGACTGTGGACATGCAAGGCACGAGCGACCAGTTCCTTTCCTGTGCCTGAATCACCCTGAATGAGTACGGTGATGTGGGATTGGTTGAGACGACCAATGGCTTTGAACACGCCCTGCATGGCAGGCGCCGCACCGATCATACCCGACTCCTGGGGCACCACGGTCGGTTTGACCTCTTGGGTGCGTTCGGTGTTGTGCTGAATGGCACGATTGACCAGCGCAATCATGTCATCAATGTCAAAGGGCTTGGGCAGGTAATCAAAGGCGCCGCCCTGAAAGGCTGTCACCGCGCTATCCAGATCGGAGTGGGCTGTCATAATGATGACGGGTATGGATGGGTGTTTCTGATGCAACTGGTGCATGAGGTCATGACCACTCATACCTGACATTTTAACATCGCTGATAACCACGGTCGGGGTGCCGGTTTCCAGTGCCAACAGCAGGTCTTCACCTGATACGAAGGCGCTGATTTCGGCGCCAGAACCCGCGAGTGCTTTTTCCAATACCCAGCGAATGGAGCGATCGTCATCGACAATCCAAATGTGGTGGTCTGGGTTCATTGATGCGTCTCCATAGGTAGCATGATGGTAAAACAGGTGTTTCCAGGTTGGCTGGTAAACTCAATAAGGCCCCTGTGCTGGCTGACATATTGCTGTGCGAGGGAAAGGCCAAGTCCAGAGCCCTGGGCGCGACCACTCACCATGGGGAAAAACACGGTGGGCTTGAGTAGGTCGGGTATGCCTGGGCCGTTATCCATGATGTCGATTTGGCAGACCAGACGGTGGAGTGCACCCGACAGTGTCACCTGATGTGCGGCTCTGGTTTTGAGGCGTAGCGTTGGTCTGTCCGTGTGCGACTCGATCAGTGCCTGTCGTGCGTTGACGACAATATTCAATAGCACCTGCTGGATCTGTTCTGGATCACCTGAAAATTCGGGAAGGCTTGGATCATAGTCACGAATCCATTCAATGGCGCCCTGGGTTTCAGCCTCGATGAGGGCATAGACCCTTTCAAGGACCCGGTGAATATTGACTGAGCCAACCTGACTTTGGGTAACCGGTCCTAGCATGCGGTCTACCAAGGATTTGAGACGGTCGACCTCATCGATAATTACCTGGGTATATTCCTGCTGATCGGCGGGTGTGACCCGTGCCAATAGCTGTGCTGCGCCACGGATACCACCCAACGGATTTTTGATTTCATGGGCCAAACCCCGAACAACCTCTCTTGTGGTGTTGTAATCGGCGCTAAAGGAGGTGTCACGTTGAATGCGGTTTAAGCGGTCTAGCGATTGAATTTCCAGTAGCCGAAAAACGGTGGCGTTCATCACCACATCGCTCATCATATAGTCGACAGTGACCAGTTCGTGGTTGTGGGCCAATATCCAATGGGCTTCGCGTTGGGCATAGGCTTTGGGTTGGTCGAGTGTTTTGTCGAGGTCGCTTGGTAACCGGTCATCCTGAAAATGACCCGCAAAGGGTTGCCCAAGTGACCGCAGTTTTGATTTGGCAAAAAAGGCTTCAGCGGCACTGTTGAAATAGACGACATGGCGCTGACTGTCGAGCAGTACCACGGCAGTTGACAGGCTATCGGTCAGTTGTGAAAAGGTGGCGTCTATCATGGCATCCCAGAAGTGCATTTATCTGTCTTATTGAAGCAACGCAATAATTGCGCCAAGGGTGTTCTTATTCGGTTTCCCATCGGTATCGCGGCTCCGAACCAACAGAGGGAAGCGACATTATGGCCCACATGCCCATATATAGCTTCATCTTGGTGCGGTTTTTTGCAGTTATGCATCAATATTGTGCATAAATGTTCCAGACGCTGCAACTTTCGCCGTGTCGCCCTGTTGGCGTTCGAGACAGATAAACGGCTTTTTACAGATATTCATCGTGAAGAACAGGGCAGATGCGCATTGCCACATTGATCATCGCCATTTGACTGTTATAATCCGAGCACATTTTTCGATTTGGAACGACATCATGTCCCGTATCGCCTCTATCGTCAGAAATACGCGTGAGACCAACATCTCGGCAACCGTGAACCTTGATGGAACCGGTCAATGCCAACTGCAAACGGGCATGCCGTTTTTAGAGCACATGATTCACCAGATTTCCCGTCATGGCTTGATCGACATCGAGCTGGTCTGTGAAGGCGACAACCACATCGACGACCACCACAGTGCAGAAGACAGTGGCATTGTATTGGGCATGGCATTTGCCAAAGCCATCGGCGATAAAAAAGGCATTGTGCGCTACGGACATGCCTATGTGCCCTTGGATGAAGCCCTGTCACGTGTCGTTGTCGATATTTCTGGACGACCGGGTTTGGAGTACAGCATTCCCTTTACCCGTGCCAGTATTGGTGGCTTTGATACCGAGTTGTTTTATGAGTTTTTCCAAGGCTTTGTAAACCATGCGGGTGTGAGTTTGCACATTGATAACCTCAAGGGACGCAATGCGCACCACCAGATAGAAACCGTATTTAAAGCCTTTGGACGTGCGCTTCGCATGGCGGCAACGCTGGATCCAAGGTCGCCTGATGAGATCCCTTCAACCAAGGGTTCGCTGTAAGCACAGAGCGCGGTGCAGGTTATTCCGAATCATAGACAGGTTTGTACCCCTGTGATTCGGTGAATAGCTGTTGTTGTTTTTCAGGGATGCGAGAGAGTGATATCGCGTCCCTTCTTACTTTTTGGAATCCGCATGACAGCTAAAAAAATCGCAGTGATTGATTATGGTATGGGCAATTTGC
>CAWUUZ010000303.1:0-3538 GCA_963925745.1 uncultured Pseudomonadales bacterium | reverse complement strand
TCGGCCTATTGATTGCCGCCAAGAATGTGATTGACAGCCAACGGGAAAAACGCGCGGTCATTATCGCGACAGAAGCCACGGTTTCAAGGCGCGTACGGGTAACGGGGCACATACAGTAAGCGCCAGCCGAGTTCATACAGCGCCAATGCTTAGATTGATCGGAAGTTGTGGTTTGGCGAACAGTGCAAACCAACTGCACAGAGCCCTAGGCTAGTACTCTATGAGATCACCCGTAAGCGGTATCGTATGCCTGTCTATGGCATTAAATTCCTCTAAGAGATGACGCTGCGAGTCTAACCAGTTTACACCGGTTTGTGAGCTTTCTTGGAGTGCGTCCGCATCACGAATGATAACGGCATATATTTCGCCATTCGCTTGCATCGTGAAATGGGTTGGAGGGCTGGCAGTAGCACTTTCACGCGAGTGCTCTTTTACAGCACTTACAAACGCTTCCAAGCATCCTGGTTTTGGCTTAAACCTAATAATCGACAACTTTTTCATGGTCAAATACGCCTCACATAGTTAAACGTGGATGTCATTGCACCGTAAAACATGGATCATTACCCAAAAAAAGGTAACATCAACCAAACAACAGAGTCAAACCGCCACTTCAAGTGTCATGCCCGTCGGAAGCGTTTTGGGGATCACTGTCGACAATGACTTACCAACACCCATCACAGGATTTACAGGCCATGAACCTCCAAAAACGTACTGAGATATTCAGCCGACTGCAGCAGCACAATCCTGAGCCCAAAACCGAATTGCTGTATGACTCGACCTTCGAACTGCTGATTGCTGTGTTGCTGTCTGCCCAAGCAACCGACGTGGGTGTGAATAAGGCGACCCGAAAGCTCTATCCAGTGGCCAATACACCTGCTGCGATCTTGGCGTTGGGGCTCGATGGACTGAAGGAATACATCAAAACCATCGGATTGTTTAACAGCAAGGCAGAACACATCATCAAGACCTGCCAGATTTTGATTGATCAGCACGGTAGTGAGGTGCCAGCCGATCGTGTTGCGTTGGAACGGCTGCCCGGCGTCGGCAGAAAAACCGCCAATGTGGTTTTGAATACCGCCTTTGGTCACCCTGTTATCGCAGTCGACACCCACATATTTCGGGTATCCAACCGCACCAAAATCGCGCGTGGCGCTAACGTAGATGACGTAGAAAAGACATTAATGGCCGTCGTACCCAAACCCTTTTTGCAAGACGCCCACCATTGGCTGATTTTACACGGGCGCTATACCTGTGTTGCACGCACACCCAAATGCGGATCCTGTATCATTGAAGATCTCTGCGAATTTAACGGAAAGGTAGAATAAGCATGGCACTGGTTTCGGCTTTCGTAGTGGACGCGTCCTGCGACTACCCCCGCTCGTTTTTCGATCAGCACGGGGTAAAGATCATCCCCGTAGTGGGTCGTTATCAAAACAACATTCACCTCGATATGGGCGATCCCAAGACGACCAATACCTACTATCAGGGTGACAGTAAATTAATTCCAGAGCCCTTGGCCGCTTTTGGCACGCCTGAAACTAAAGCAGTCATGCACTATTTAAACCGATTTGTGTGCTGTGACAGCGAGCACATGATCATCCTCACACCCCCAGAATCCCATACCAAGATGCACTACCTGTTACGTGATGTGTGCTTTAAACAGATTGATGACTTTCAAATCGCGAGACGCCGCGTCGGTATCAACCAGCCAATTCGGGTGAAGGTGATTGATAGCCAATGCATCCTGTCAGGCTATGGTCTGGTTGCCTATGAAGCCATTCGCCTCACCACCGAAAAGGCGCTTCCCCTCGAACAGTTGCCACTGGCATTGGCCCAATTTAGCAACCGCGTCGACACCTATGTTGCCCTTGACAGCTTTTCGGCATTTCGCGCAGTTCACGACAGCAACAGACTGACACGGTTGGATGACCTGCCCCTAAGCTGGCTGCAATTACAGCGGTTTAAACTCAAGCAACAGAAAGCCATTTTGACCTACAGCCAGAGAAAGCTGCACCATTCCAGCACTGAAGTCAGCACAGATGTCGCTCAGGAAACCCTGTTTTCACAGGCACTTGTGGGTCTCAAGCAGGGTAAGCTCAAACCGATATTTAATCTGAGCTTTGCGGGCACTGCCGCGGATATTCGAACCCACCGTGGGATTAACAGCTTTATCAATACCGCACGGAAACTCGGCGCAAAGGTAAACGTTAGTATGATGAGTCAAACTGGGATGTCGTTATGCGGTAAAGGCGCGCTGTCGATAAGCGTTATCAGGGTTTAAGCTGCGAACACAGATGGTATCTGTTGGCTGTGGATCAGAGGGTACTGCCGGTTACCGCGGCGCAACTACAGTGACTTGGCCTGCCGCATCAGCTGGTGCTCACCAAAGGGCGTCAGTTGCCATAGGCCTTGCTGTAGTTCGATCAGGCCCTGTGCAGCCAGATTGACTTTAACCACATTAAAAAGGGTTGTTTGGATTCTCAAATCTACAAAGGCGTGCGCCTGTGGCAGCCGCTTTTGAAGGGCAGCTTTTTCTTTTTCGAGCAATTGATCACACAGGACGGTCCGAAAATTACTTTCTCTGGTTGGATTCATTAACTGAGGGCCCACCGTCAAGAACAATTCATTCCACGAGAGCTTTACGATACCTGTTTCAGTCTTCATCGTGCCGCCATAAAAGGCTTTACAGACATACTCCACGGCCACTTCTGTCGTGTCTATTTCGACAACACGCTTGCCACGCTCTTCTTCAAGGGCTTTGCTGAGTAGGGTGATTTGAAGGTCTTTATTGCCCTGCGAACCCTCTGACTTTGTGCCCGCCTCACCCCGAACCCAACCACCTGAGGGATAGTTGTCACTCAATTTCTGGAAAGCCTTTTCTGTAGCATGCCTTAAACCTTCAGCATTGTGCCATTCGTAATAGTTGCCTTCCTTTAGCAATGACACAAAGTCTTGCTGCCGTCTGTAGTCATCAGCATTTAATGACGATTTTTGCACGCCTTTATAAATGAGACTGAGAACAGGGATGCCTTTAGCCTGGACTGCCGCGTACATCTGGTGTACAAACCCTGCGCCACCTGGCGACAAGGGTGCATAGCGCATATTGGTCAAAACAATAGCGTAATCAGCGTCTGCAAGACATTTTTGATTGAGTTTGAGGCGTTCTGTATCCGAGTCATCCAAAAACGAGAAGCCGTTTACAAAGGCACCAAGCTTTACCAGGGTTTCCCCAACCAGACGCTGCTCCATCTCAAGCTCATGATCAGCACTGATGATCGCTATTTGTAATCGATTCTGTGGCATGTACCCAGTTTCATCCCTTAACGTTTCAATTGGAATTGCGGCCTCTTAACCTGAGGTAGAGCCAGTTTATACGTTATGTTTAAAAAATTCACGATGATCATCGCAGTTAGGCCCCAAATACGGTGATTTTGGACATGATATTCTGGCATAGACCATTGAAAGCCTTGAAATTCATGATTTTTGATCACCGGCTTTTGAGCGATAAAGTAGGCCAGTGGCACCGTAAATATATGAC
>CAWUUZ010000302.1:0-4245 GCA_963925745.1 uncultured Pseudomonadales bacterium | reverse complement strand
GATACGTCCTGTAACGTCGGGCTGTGCCAGTGAACCCGCGAGGTTGATGTCTGCTGACAATAGCCCGCTAACAGGGGTTGGCTGATCAATCTGGTTGTCGATCAAGGGTGAAAATAACGCAATGGACAAATCTTCTAAGCTGGCTGTCAGCGTCAGGGGCGCCTCAAGACCAACGTCTCCGGTCATAAAGCCCTGAGCACTCAGACTACCCAACTGTGGACCGCTGATGCCAGCAGAGAGCGCCCAGCCCGTTTCTTTGCGCAGTGTTGAAACCCGCCATTGTTGATAAGGCAGCCTCAAGGGATCTGGTCCGTTAACCGAGAGTTCTATAACACCTGATCGACCAAGGACCGTCACATCGGCTTCGCTCAGTGCATTATTCTCCCATGCCGCTGCAATTTTGGCGTCTAGGGCGCCCATTAACAGCACCCCTTCAGGGAGCAGTGGCGTCAAAAGTGCCAAGTCCAGCTGGAATATAGACAGCGCTATCTGCCCATCTGACCCGAGGTTGAGAGGTCTGTTTGCGCACAGAGCGCTTTGATTTTGCTGCCAACAATGCGTACCGATATCAATCAGGGTGTTTTCTAGGTCAATATCCAGTGTTGCTGGCGCTTCTAACCGCCAAGTGCCGACTAGGTCTGTATTGATAACACCGGCATCCAGTTTGCCATGCCAGTTGTTGGTGGTATCTAGACCGCCAGATACCGTCAGGGTCGCATTACCACTGCTGTGACTTCCCGATAGTGTCACACTGTGTTGGGCTAAGCCGCCGACAAAATGCAGGCCTAGGGCGTCAACTACCTGATCAGAAAACGCAAGCTGATGGCC
The DNA here is from genome assembly GCA_963925745.1 of uncultured Pseudomonadales bacterium. Classification (GTDB taxonomy): domain Bacteria; phylum Pseudomonadota; class Gammaproteobacteria; order Pseudomonadales; family Natronospirillaceae; genus CAJXZL01. The sequence continues at coordinate 3,417 of CAWUUZ010000302.1, read as the reverse complement.
CGCTAACTGTATGTCTGCTGTCCAATCATCGGTTGCCCACTGCGCTGCGCCAACGACCGTTCCGCTGCCCAGTTGTGAGATGGCACCCCCTGTTTGTCCATCAACAGGGGTCACATTAAATTGTCCTGATAGTGTGGCGGTGGAATCGTTGAGCAATACGGCCAATTCGATGCCCTCTAACCCCATGGCAAGGCCAGACTGTTGGAAGGATCCCTGTCTTAATGTCACCTGCCCCGACAGGGATGGCTCTGAAACCGTGCCCTTCATTCTGATATCTGCAAAAAGAAACCCTGTAGCCGTGGTAGGTTGTCCAAATTGTTTTTCCAGCAAGGGACCCAATAATGTGACGGGCACATCAGACAATGACGCAACCACTGTCAGAGGCGCCTCAAGACTGGGTGTTCCAAGCAGGCGTGCCTCTGTGCTCAGGGTGCCCAATTCAGAACCGCTCATATCGGCTTTTAAAAGCCAGCCAGTACTGGTTTGATCGGCTGAGACATGCCATTGGTCATAGCTCAGGTGTAAGGGAGCACCCAGTTCGTCGGCGATATCGATTGCCCCGGGCAAACCCACGACGGACAGCGACGTGGTCTGTAGTGCATTTTCCTGCCATGCAGCACTGAGTTGCGCGTTCATAACGCCGAAAACGGCCATACCCTTTGGCATAAAGGGCGTTAATAGGTCTAGATTCGCCTGTTTTATAGAAAGGTTAAGGCTGCCATCAGTACCGACCTGAATAGGTTCATCGGCACAGAGCTGGGTGCTACCCTGACGCCAGCAATGGGTGCCAATCACAACCTCTGTTGTGGCCTGGCTAAATGTCAAAGACGCCGGTTCTTCCAACTGCCATTGACCCACTGCCACATCAAGGTCACCCGATTTAAGCCAACCCTGCCAGGTGCCATTGTCTTCAAGGGAACCCGACACCGCTAAAGATGCCGACCCTAACTCACTGTTTACAGACAACAGCACATCATGGCTGTTTAGGTCTCCCAACAGGTGCACGGTGGTGTCGCGAATCACCTGGTCAGCCATAAGCCCGTCAGTTGCCTGAACGGTCAGGTCAAAACGTGGTACCTCACTTAGACCAACAGAGCCCAGAATGCTGATGTTTTGCCAACCAAAATCTTGCCAACTCAATTGTTTCACACCCAGGTTGACCTGAAACTCTGGCGCATCCTGAGGACCGGTCACCTGTAGGTCACCCTGAACGGTTGCGCTGAGATCAGGCAGCCATTCGGACAGGGTGGGTAGAGACAATTGCACCCTGCCAGACCAGATGTCACTCAGCCCACCCTGCACCTTGATGTTGTTGTCGCCCTGCACCACTTGAAAACCGTCGGTAAACCATTGCAGCGCGCTGTCGAGCCAGAAATCCCCGTCCAGTGTGACGGGTTTCTGACGGTACAACAGGGTAACTGCTGAGGCTGATACCTCAGTGCGCCACGCACCGTCCTGTAATTTTCCTAGGGTGGTAAATTCCCCATTGATCACACCCAGGTCAGACACCCAAGGGTTGTCACCGTTAAAGTCCTGTGCCTGTGCCCGAATATCCCAGTGTAGGCTGTCTGCGAGACCAACAACGCCGGACAGTACCAACTGGCCGTTTGCCTGTTCTAGTGTGACGGTTTCGAACATCAGACTGTCCTGCTTCCAGCCACCCCGAATTGATACCGCCGTTGCTGTTGGCACGGTCGCCGCCGCGATATCTGAAACAAAGACAAACGCTAGGTCAGGCGCCATAAGCGTCCCTGATACCTCAAAATGCCCTGCCTGTAACGCGAGACTGTCGCCAACAAGGGTTGTCAAATCAAGACCATCCCAATTGAAATGGGCGGTAAAGGGCACATTTGGCGTCAAGGGTTGTAACTGACCAGAACCCTGCGCGCGGTGGGAGCCAGCGGTGCTTGCCTGCCATTGTAGGGAGGACAGATCACCCGAAAGCGCCAGATTGACTGCAAGGTCTGGTAAGGCACCTGCACTGCTTTGTGCGGTGACAGCCAAAGTCATCGGCCAGTTTGCCTGTAGGTCAATGTCACCCTGAACAGACACAGCGCCCATGGCATGTTTGAGTGCCAGTGTTTGAATGTGAATAGACCCATCCATAAGCCAACTGCCTGCTAATGACAGTTCCTGTAACTCAGAGCCAGGGCCTTCTGGATTCCAGTTGATCGTACCGATATCAAGTGCGGCAATTTCTAGGTTAAAAGGTAAAATATCACCGCTAAAAGGCGCAAATAATGCAGCTGATGCAGCTGATGCAGTGTGTGATGGTTGTGGATTCTGCGTTGCTGTCATCGACCTTTTTGCCGTGCTGTTTGATCTGTCTGTGATGTCGATCTGGCCAATAGCCAGTTGGCTAATGCGCAGCTCACTGCCCGCGCCAAACAGCAGTGCATCGGTGTCGGTTATGACAACAATCTGGTCATCTCGGTATAGGGAAAAGGTGCCAATGGAGGCCCTGAGTGACAGGTTGGTAAAGGGCAGAACAAGGGGCGTGGGTGATACTACAGCCCGGTCTGGTTCTACCGCAGGCTGTGTTAGCAGGGTAAGATCAACTGCATCTATGTCGAGCGTGGTATCGCACTGCTTGAGGCGTAAACAGCCCCAATTCCAGCGAACCTTGCCAGACTTAGCAGCAACCTCGATCCCTGCATCCTTCCAATGAAGGGTTTGAAATGAAACACCCCCTATCAGATTGCCGTCTGTGACAGACACCGACAGCCTTGGTTCCAGTGACGCTACTCTGTTTGCAACCCACTGGGCACCAGCAGTCGTTAAGGTAGCCCAGCCAACCAGCGCAATGAGGGCGATTAGGGACAGCAACGCCCCTCTGGCGAGTTGTGAACGCACTGACCTGCTCATAGCTGCATACCAAATGACAGGTGCAGACGAATGGGTGGCGTTGGCTCACTGATACCGTAGCCCAATTCAAATCTCAGGGTTCCGATGGGCGTTAACCAATGTATGCCCGGTCCAACACCGATTTTTACAGGTGTCGGGTCGTTAAAGGCATTACCCGCATCCATGAATAAGGCAGCACGCCAATTGGGGAGATAGGCATAGGCATATTCCACACCACCGACAATGAGGTTTTGACCACCCACGACGTCTCCAGCCGCATCGGCTGCACCAATGCTGTTATAGGCAAAGCCCCGAATCGTTTGGTCACCACCGGTATAAAAACGCATCGATGCTGGCGTGTCGTCAGCTTCGGCACCCAATACTGTGCCAAAGGCAGTGCGCAACTGCACATAGTGCTTGGGCCTTAAAGCGCGGGTACCTGATATCTGTGCCCGAAAACGCGTTAGGCTCACATCGGACCCCCATAACTCATGTGACACTTCCACACTATAGCTTTGATTCAGGGTCCAATCGTTTGGTTGGTCTCCAGTGGTGAACACCTTAGACAGGGTT
>CAWUUZ010000301.1:0-4740 GCA_963925745.1 uncultured Pseudomonadales bacterium | reverse complement strand
CTCCCCATGTGAGAGTAGGGCATCGTCAAGCGCCTAATATCGAACGAACCCGACCTATGGTCGGGTTTTTTCGTTGGGGAACGGAAAATAAAGGCGCGGAAGAAAAGGGGAACGGAAAATAAAAGCGCGGAAGAAAAGCAGCGAAGAATAGTCGCAAGGAAAAGCAGCAAGGAAAAGTTGCAAGGAAAAGCTACCGCCAACTCATTGGCCACAAAAGACTTCCCGTCCTGCAAAGACGTCTGTTTGGGCTAGGTAGTGTGTTTTTTTAAACGATAACGAATGCGTTAGGGAAGATGAGATAGCTGCTTCTTTAAGGCCAGAAATTTTGCACGGCGAGCATCTGCTGATAGGCTTTCATCAACACCCTGAGCAGGATCACCCAGCGCAGACACATCCAATTTAACGTGTTTGTCATCAGTGGTGAGCGCAAAGGATTCGGGCGTTGGGGTAGTCACTTCAGTCATATCTTGAGTCAAAGGCGCCTCTTCTGCGTTATCCAGCAGCACTTGCTGTAGTAACGACAAGGCTTCTATCTCACCTACCTGACCGCTAGGGTCGTCAGACCTTTGGATGCGGCTTTCCAACTTTTGGATGACCACCTTAATTTCTTCAGAACTGGGTTTTGCTTGATCGAGCCACTCTAGGGCTGATTCTGCAGAAGTAGACATGTCTTTTTTAGTCTCTCTAGGCCGTGATGAATGTTCGTTGTCGACTATAGGGTATCGACTACGTGCAGCAAGTCACTTAGTTTATCCATGATTGCTTCTTTAACGCTGCTGCGTTCAAATTCAGAAATACCCTTGAGGTTGCCCAACTTGATGCGGTGCAGGTGTAAACAGGGCATTTGCTCATTGAATTCACGTAAATCGCCCTTCGCTAAGATGGGCAGGAATGGGTCTGCTGCGCGCGCCGTATTCAACATCTTTTGTAGTGCAGGCTTTAGGGGTATTGGTGTGGCCCGTCCAGGTTGATTTTTGTAGCTAATTAATAAATACAGCCCTTTACGTTTTAAGGTAATACCAGGGATGATGTTGAGACCGGTTTCTAGGATGGCCTCAGAGTTTATGCCGTTAAAGGTGTCATGATAGGCATAGGGGTTTGGCAAAATAACCATTTTGGTGGCTTCGCCGCTTAAAAAGTTCATGGTGTAATTGGTGTAAAATTGCTCTACCGACGACGAATAGACACAGAAGTGACCTTCGAATTTGGTCACAAAGTCGATTGCAAGTTTTCGTTGCTTAATCGTATCTAGATTCCAGACGAGGTCTCTATTGAGATTGCCAGTCTTGGTTTCAATTGCCATGTGGTATAGCCTCAATCATAACCAATATGAGTTTCCGCTCTTATCATAAAGGTATCTTAAACGTTTAGGTTCAAATCAGTTAATAATTAGTGGTCTAAAGTAGCTGGTTTTATACCCACTAAGGGCAATTCACCCCTATAATAGCGAATTAACGCGCAAAGTGTACTTTTGTAACGCCAATATCATCCTGTGGTAATAGGCTTTGCATGACGTGGAAAGGCGTTGGTTTATTTTTATAACATATTTATAGGATGTGCTGCACAGATGAGCAAAGTTGTAGAGGGTCTATTGGAATTGTTATCGCTTGAAAACCTAGGTGACAATCGTTTCAGAGGGCACAGCCAAGATTTGGGTTATCCAAGGGTCTTTGGTGGTCAGGTATTGGGACAGGCGTTAAGTGCTGCCTCTCAGACCATAGATGGGTTAAGCGCCCACTCCTTACACGCGTATTTTTTACGTCCTGGTGACGCACACCATCCCATTGACTATCAGGTTGAAAATGTGCGAGACGGTCGCAGCTTCTCTGTGAGGCGAGTTGTTGCAAGCCAATTTGGTAAGAGTATTTTGGCGATGACGACGTCCTATCAAATCGACGAGGTTGGTTTGGAACATCAGGAGGCCATGCCCAATGTTCCCGGTCCTGAGTCCTTTGAGTCAGAACTGAGTTTATACCGTAAGCATGCCAAAGAGATTCCTGAAAAGGTTCGTGATTTGTTTGTTGCAGATCGACCGATTGAGTACCGTATCGTCGAGAACCAGAACCCGTTTAGGCCGCGCCACGGTATTGCCAAACGGCACATGTGGATTCGCTCAGTAGCGCCCCTACCCGATGATCTGGATGTACATAAATACCTCTTGGCTTACACCACCGATTACGGGTTTTTGGAAACCACCCTGATGCCCCACGGTGTTGGTCTGGGTGACAGGCACCTTAACATCGCGAGTTTGGATCACGCCATGTGGTTCCACCGTCCCTTTAGGCTTGATGACTGGCTTCTCTATGTTGCTGACAGTCCATCTGCATCCAATGCGAGGGGCTATGTTCGCGGAACCATCTTTGACCGCAGCGGTAGACTCGTTGCCAGTACCGTTCAAGAAGGATTGATACGTTATAATGACGAATAAGCTACCGATTACAGTTGCCATTACGGGTGCCAGCGGGGTGCAGTATGGACTGCGTCTTATGGAAACACTGATTGCTGCGGGCTACCCCATATACGTGCTTATCAGCAAGGCTGCGCAAATGGTTATTGCGGTTGAAACCGATCTCGATTTGCCCTCACATCAGGGCAAGGCAGTCGCTTTGCTTTCGGAACGCTTTCATGCAGCACCCGGTCAGATAACGCTGTTTGGAAAGGAAGATTGGATGTCACCTGTTGCCTCTGGCTCAGGTGCGCCTAAACGCATGGTTGTTTGTCCCTGTTCGACAGGCACCCTGTCAGCTATAGCACAGGGTGCGAGTGACAATCTTATTGAGCGTGCCGCTGACGTAGTTCTCAAAGAGCGCAACCAATTGATATTGGTGGTGCGGGAAACGCCACTCTCCAGTATTCACCTGAGAAACATGCTGACCCTCAGTGACATGGGTGCAGTCATACTCCCCGCAAGTCCGGGCTTTTACCACCAGCCCGATAGCATTGCTGATTTGGTAGACTTTGTTGTGGCACGCATACTCAACCAACTGGACATATCGCAGGACCTGCTGCCTGGTTGGGGAACAAACCCAAAGGCTCAGGACTAAAGCGCACACCAATAGGCAGTGCTCTTGAATACCTCATTCCATCATGGTGTAAACCGCAATGTCCATTTGGTCGGCCCTGGCAGCAATGGCGATGGGTTACCCTCTGTCCAGTCGTCATGGCCAATGTAGTAATAGGGCGACAATGGGTGACCTGACTGAGAGGTGGCCATGTGAAATATTCCCGATGCTTCATCCCCAGGTGATACCACCATCCGCTGCGACGCACCAAAGGATTTGCCCTGCACACGCGGCATAAAGGTGTCACCATCCATCTTTCTAGCAGGATAATCCAACAGCTTGTTTAACCCAGGTACCGCACTGCTGAGTGGATGTACCAGTTCTAAGCGGTTATGGCTTCCCCATGTTTGTGCCTTGATTGGACGTTGATCCACAGTCACCAAAGCCACTGTTTGGCTAACTGCCTGAGACAAGAAGCCGTCCCAGGAATCTGATCCAAGGGGAATCAGGTGTTTTGGTCGTTCGGTCACCAGGGCCCACACGGGGTATTCGATCAAATTGTTGACGGCATCAGTATCAAAAAATGCGTTGTTTCCAGCAAGGGCGCTATAGACGGTCCCTACCGTGCCACGCAGAACCGTTTCCCTAAATCGTTTTACCAAAAGGTAGCCAACTGAATCCGCACTGGCGCGACCTTGCCACTGGTCGAGATGGGACAATAGGGCGTTTCTGCTATCAGAGGGCGGTTCTTGGCCAACAACGTCTGACATCAGCCGATGCCAACGGGTGAGAAATACCGCTCTATCGTCTAATTGAATGGCCAGTAAATCCTTGGACGTTACCTGACCGAGGGCCATCAGATCGTCTCTGATTTGTTGGGCTCTGGCACCCAACGCATAGCCCTCATTGCCGATATTGGCGCCCTTGGATTCTGGTGCTGTCCGGTTGTTTGCAGTCCAGAGTATGTCAGGGTCTGGATTCCTTACTGACGGATAGTCGTTAGCAGACCAGTAGCCATCCCAGTATCTGCTGCCATCGGCCCATGTCGTAGGTTGGGTGCCATTTAGGCCAACACGTTTGGGGATTTTGCCCACGATTGTCCAACCAATATTGCCATCCCTGTCACCGACCATGAAATTTTGGTGCGGTATACCCGACGCTGCCGCGATAGTAAGCGCTTGGTCAGTGGTATTGGCAGATTCTAGGTTCATGATTTGAAAATTGGCACCCTCGGGTTGTAGTGCAACCCATTTCAATGCCAAAAGTTGGCCATTGTGGTTCTCGCCAATCACAGGGCCCCATCGGGTATAGCGAACGGAAATCTTGACGGGATCTGCACCAGATACACGTACCACTTCGTCAAATACTTGGAAATTCTCCCAACCCTCGGGTGTTTGATAGAGTTTCTCTGACGGGTTGGTTTCGAGTATGACCACATCGGACCAGTCGCCATAGCTGTTGGTAAATCCCCAAGCAATATGTTCATTAGAGCCTACAATCATGGCAGGTGTTCCTGGAAGTGTTGCACCACTGATGGTGCGGCCATCAAGCGTCCAGGAGGCCCTGTACCAGGTGTTCGGCACTCTGATGCCCAGATGCATGTCGTTCGCAACCATGGCGCTGCCAGTGGCTGTATGGCTGCCGCCAACGGCCCAGTTGTTGGAGCCGGGTAATAAAGGCTCAGACACATCCATCAGAGCGACTTTCGGATCGGCGAAGGGCCAGGGTGTCTCGGGTA
>CAWUUZ010000300.1:0-2564 GCA_963925745.1 uncultured Pseudomonadales bacterium | reverse complement strand
CCAATAGCCGCTATGCAGAATTGGTTGGTGTTCCAATTGAGGAATTACCCCATAGAAATTGGACCGCTTACACCCACCCCGATGATCACTATGAAAACCAAAAAATTCTGGACAGGCTGAAATCCGGTGACATCAACAACTTCAGCCTTGAGAAACGATACCTCCACAGCGACGGTACGATAATTTGGGTGGATATCACATGCGCGGGGCTTACTGAATCTGACGGCAGTTGCCTGTATTACCTCAGCATGATCAACAACATAACTGAACGAAAAATTGAACAAGAAAAACTTAAAGAAGCGGTACATATAAAGGAAATGGCGTTACAAAATGCCAAAGCAGGTGTGGTGTCGTTTGACGTTCAGGCAGCCGTCATTCGGGCTGACAGTGGCTTTTTCACCACAGCAACATTGTGAATCATGTTGCCAAGATTTTGGCACAGGTTATTCTTCTCTGAGTTATTTGAAAAAATTTAATGTGTCAAAGTTAAAGATTGATCAATCATTTATCAGAGATTTAAGCATCGATTCAGAAGACCAGGCGATTGTTATTGCCATCATTGAAATGGCCAACGCACTGCGTATTCAGGTCATCGCAGAGGGTGTTGAAACGGCGGAGCAGATGGCATTTTTAAAACAACACAGCTGCAACCAGTTTCAAGGTTATCACTTCTGCCGCCCGGTCGACGCACCGGCGTTTGAAGCCTTTACACGCGAATATATCGGAACAGCGTGAAACGCATTATGTGAAGGTTAAAGCCGCACCAAAACGGTTAATTTCCTTGCCAAGACCAGCTTGGTTTTTCTTAACATTTACACCCACAGAGTGGCGAAAGTTGACCTGCGTTGCCACTATTCGTACCAAGGATGGGTACCATTCGTACTCCAGATCAACCCTACAATTCCCGTTTTGGAAAGCAGGCAGTATATGACTAACACAGCGTATCGCGACGGTATCAATGCAGGTTATTTGGTTGTTAGACGCATAAAGATGCTTGAGGTAGATGAAGCCGACTTAGCAACGGCATTGGCCACCATGGATGCCCTATTTGGTGTGCAGTCGGTAAGCTACAACGAAAAGCGCAAAGTGATCAAAGTGGCCTATGATGGTAGCCGAACCGATATTGACCAACTGCTTCAGATCATCGATCACTGCAATGTGCCACGGGTATCAAGCTGGTGGCAAACGCGAAAACTAAACCAATACCGCTTTGTCGACCAAAACGTCAAAGACAATGCCAAACACGTTCACGTATGCTGCAGCAAACCACCGCCAGAGCTCGCCAGTCGCTTTAGATAGGGTCTACTACCAAGCTATTGGGCACAGCCCTGCAGCAGGCCTAGCCTGTGGTAATTTAGAGGTCTTTAACAAAAACAGGAACGGCCATCAGAGCAATACCAACCAGTATCATATAGAGCGTCTGTGTCACGAAGTAAGGCAAAAACATCAATGCAAGACCGGTGTAGCGCGCAACAATGTGCGACTGGCGCTTACCGTAAATAAAGTAACCGATACCGATAGAGCCAAATATCAGACCTAGAAAAATCATTGATGTGTTCAGTTCCATATCCTTCCCCAAAAATCCCAAACCTAAAAACCACTACCGACTGCACCTGTATAACCAAAGAACATAGCATGTCGATAGTCGATTGGCGCAACCATTTACCCCAAACATGGTCGCTCCTCAGCCAGACTGTGCATTTGCCATAAATTCCATTGAAGGGTTATGGCTTGAGTGCCACACTGGCGTTACCCATTGGGCCGAGCCACAGCAGAGGTGTCTATGAAGAAAATCAAAAATGAAAAAGAGATGGTCAAAAAAGCCATTGAAGAAGGTGTGAAATACGGCGAATCCCGCGGAGCAGTCGAATTTGAGCCCACAGATTCAGCCAGTGAAAAAATTGAATACATTTACCGGCTGTTGGTGCACGACAAAGTCATTCAACCCATTCCCGAAGATCAGGTTTCTCAACTGTCGATGCGTCATAAATTGGCAATATGGGCGACAAAGCTACCCTAACCACCTGAGGGTGTTTAGTTATTTTTGGCACCCTGATCAATCCAGTTTTTAATAACGGCTATTTCTTCTGGTGTGAGCGGCTCACCGGCACCCATGGCAACTTTTTCGTGGTGGTGCGGGGGCATCTGAATATCGACCGCAACGTTATGTGAAATAACCAAATAGAGCGTGCTCGAAATAGCCTGTCCGGGAGAGACAACAGGTCCAAATTTTGTGCCCTTCATAACGCCTTCATAGGTGTCTAACGCCAATCCAGATGCCTGAATGCCCTCGCCTGATATCGAATGACAATCGGTACAGGCATCCTGCAATATCGGCAAAATCTCTGAGCTAAAACTGTTTGTACCATCGCAACCTGCCATACCCAGCATTGGAGTAAGCACAACCCAGGGTAAGATCTTCTTTAGAGACATAGTGACGTCCTCCTTTCTTGCGAAATAGCTGCACACCGAATCAATGGCTGTTCATAAAATAGGCTTTTATTGCCACTGAAAACCGAGCATCCATAGCAACGACAATAGCTGTGTCTATAACCTGAGTATAG
>CAWUUZ010000299.1:0-2916 GCA_963925745.1 uncultured Pseudomonadales bacterium | reverse complement strand
GCAACATCTGCTCGAGCATCATGCTACAGCGCGCAATTTCATCTTCATTGACGTAGAGGAATGTCGCAGGAAAGGCCCCCTGCCTTGGAAAGGTGGTTGATTTAACCGCCCGCAGCGCCGCCTTGACCATACCGATAGAGCTGGCGTGAAGCTCACGGCTGCCATTGTTAATTTTATTGCCACGCTCCCAGATGCCAAAATCTGGAATCTGATAACCCTTGCCAATGTAATACACCAAATTTTGCACAAACTGACATTCGACATCGTCGTTTAAGATTGCCATACCCGCCTGCGCCATCTGCGCCAGCGTCAGCAAAAATAACGAGGTTGCATCTATCTGTAAATGTCCCCACTCATCATCCCCAACCACAACACCACCTGTTGCTGTGTCGTACTTGGCATGCAGTGCATCCATGGGGTGTTGTGTTGTCTTAAAGCGTTCAACTTTAGCGGCTTGCGCCATCATGGACTTCAACAGACCCCGCATCATATTTCGTGTCACAGCTGCATATTTTTGAGCCTGTTCAGCGTGTTCAGGTTGGGTGTGGAAATGCTGCCAGAGCCCAAAAACGCTCACGATGCTATAGAGGTTGTCCCTGACCCAGGCATCACTGTAATCACCATGTTCGGTTATGGCCGTGGAGGCGGGAAACAAACCCGTATCCTGGTTCTGTCGCGAGATGATGACCTGATCGATGCCCTGTTGAATGTCGGATAACGAGAGATGAAGTTCTTCAAAAGCCAAGCTGCTTTACTCCTGACTGCGGCAACAGACTGTGGGTGCCGCATGAATACCGTGGTACGCGCACCCAGTGCACTGATCTGCAGGTCTAGCGCGTTCCTGAATGTGTTTGTTTAGCGCGCCACACGGTGTCTTAATACCGCCCCTGCACCCAGTAATCCAGGTTGATCACAGGTAATAATGTAGGTGGGAATGGGTATGACATAGGCGGACAAGCGTGCTTTTGATACAAAACGCGCCCTAAACTGACTGCTCCGTATAAAATCTACCATCCGCGGCATGATACCACCGCCGATATAGACACCTCCACGGGCACCGAACATTAATGCTGCATCACCTGCAAAACTTCCAAAAATGGCACAGAAAATATGCAGGGTTTGGACACAGAGTGCATTGCTGTTTTCAAGTGCCAGTCGGCTAATGTCGGCAGCTGGCATGCGGTGCTTAATGGCATGAGCGCGGAAATAAAGCGCCTCAAAGATATTCTCTATACCCTGTCCTGATACGACCCGCTCTACCGAGACGCGGTGGTGTTGGCCTCTCAGATAATCAAAAACATATTGCTCATCTTCGTCTAAAGGCGCGAAATGGATATGACCTCCCTCGCCCTGCACGGTAATGGCGTTTCCCATGCTGTCAAACACCAGGGCACCGAGCCCAAGACCCGTTCCTGCGCCTGTGACAACACAGGGCATCAGTGGCACTGGTGCGCCGTCGCCGATGACGACCACATCCTCAGATGACAGCGACGGAACGGCACTGGCAACCGCAAAGAAATCGTTGATACATTCTAAAAAATCAAAATCCAGATGTGCCTTTAATGCGGCGACACTAAATACCCAGTCGGTATTGGTCATGCGAACGGTATCTTGATCCGTTGGGCAGGCAATAGCGAGCACGCCATGACGGGGTCTTTTGACCGTGTCGGGCAAGGATGCTAGGTAATGGTTGATCGCATCATCAATGTTGGCAAATGCCTTGACTGATAATGAACTGATGTGGGTAATGTGGTTTAAATGCAGCGTTTCACCTGAGTCTCCTAATGGCGCCAAAGCAAAGCGCGCATTGGTGCCACCAATATCTGCTATCAAACCGTACTGCGTTTTCAATCGTTTCTCCTCACAATGATCCCTACACATTCAAAACGGCACCCAGACAACCCAACGACCGTGTTTGCGTCACAGCACAGCCTGAATGATTCTGACACTACCACATTGGCGTGCGACCGCAAGATGTGACACATAATACCGCAATTTCGTCTAAAACAGCGATTACAATACCTGTGCAAAGGTGTTTTTTGGGGGATACCTGCATCCCATTTCTTGGATTCCAGCAGACAACTCGAACGTCTCTTGGCAGTGCTATTACCCGTTCATTTTGCCCAAAAAACGGCCTGCACTGCACCTGTTATTGACATAAAACGTGCAACGGCCTTTGACAGGGCTAGTGGAAGTCATGAGAATACCAAACAACTTAGCCCAGATTATTGAAACCACCATGTCGCATAATCTATTAGATCGTTTAAGGTCACAACAAGACCAGCTCAGCAAGTCAGAGCGAAAGGTGGCGAAAGCCATCTTAAAGGACCCCATCGTTGCCATTCGTTCGAGCATTGCAACCTTAGCAAAGGCAGCAGAGGTGAGCGAGCCTACGGTCAACCGCTTTTGCCGTTCAATGCACTGCTCTGGGTTTCCTGACTTTAAATTACATCTGGCCCAATGCATTGCCACGGGTGCGCCCTATGTGAGCAGAGATGTTGAGGTTGATGATGATGCCAAGGCCTATATCACAAAAATCTTTGACGGCACCATGAGCGCCTTGACCGACGCCCAGCGGAGTTTAGACAGTTCGATTGTCAGCAAGGTGGTTGATCGCCTCTCTCGGGCTAAAAAAATAGAATTCTATGGACTGGGCGGATCTGGCTCGGTTGTCATGGATGCCCAACACAAGTTCTTCAGGCTCAAAACCCCCGTTGTCGCCTATACCGATGTGTTAATGCAACGCATGTCTGCTGCCGGTTCCAGTAAGGGCGATGCCATTGTGATGGTATCGAGCTCCGGACGAACAAAGTCATTGGTTGAAACGGCTAGCATTGCTAGGGCCGCTGGCGCTTTGGTGGTAGGCATCGCACCACCCGATTCTCCGCTGTCTCTTGCGAGCGACATATCGTTAGA
>CAWUUZ010000298.1:0-4884 GCA_963925745.1 uncultured Pseudomonadales bacterium | reverse complement strand
TGTCTGGACAGCCAAAAAACCCACAAATAACAGGGCGAGCAATCCCAGCAGCTTCAGCCGGTTAAACAAAATGTCATAGGAAATTTGAAGGTCGTCCTTGTTAATGATGGCAGCAACAAACCAATCAAATTCAGGTAGGTATTCATAATACAGAAGTTTGTCACTGGCAGATCCAACCACTTCTCCGTCTCTGGTATAGGAAAATTCGAACCAGTCATTGTGAATAGGGGCTTCTTGATTGGTAGCCTGTGCAATCAGATTTTTAAGAAAAGGTGCGCCTGTGCTTGTGTCCAGAATGCCAAGGATATTTTCACCGCTCAAGATAGGGTGATAGACAGTAAAGCCCTTAGAGTCGAAAACAGCCATGTAGCTGCTATCTATCTTCTTTGTTTGGGCGTCACGAAGATGGTGCTGTAAATCTGTTGTATCGAGTAATTGGTAGAGCTCTTTCTTAAACGGGTCCGCATTAATAATCCATTGCCAGGGTTCAAAATAACTCATGTAGTGTGACTTAGCGGCAGGGGCTGCGTCTGTAGTGTCCGGCCACATGAACTCCATATAGCCTGTGCGCTGTTCATACATCTGTTGTGCGAAGGCCAGGCCACTGATGTCCATACCCTCGGAACTGGGGTGAATAGCCAGGGTAATGGCATTGTGCCCCTGAGAAACGTCTACAACCGTATTGTGACCGCTGCTTCCAATCGTTTGACTTAGCAGGAGATCCGATACAGCAGTCTTTGCTTCAGATTCGGTAAGCAGACCCTTTTGGAATTGGTCGTAATAATAGGCTGTGCTACTCAGCTGGGTTTCAGATATGCCACGTAAATAATTTTCTATAGATGCGTGATAGAGCGATGACACGAGGCTGCTCGTGTAGGCGGTGGCGGTTACCATTTCTGCTTTGCGGTTTTCTGTGAGGCTCTTTTTAATCTGCTGTAGGCTTACCCACACAAACACAACAGTCACTGTATAAATGACAATGAGGGTCAAAGCGACCTTGTGCCTTATTTTAAATCTTGCGAAAACCGCCATCTACAATTCCTTTGTGAGGCTAGGTATGGGTGATCTATGCATTACAACATACCTGAAAACAGCGCTTTATTTCAAGCCGACCTGTTTCAGGCTGTTGTATGCAGGCTCTGACAGCGAGCAGTTGAGCCAGACATCGTCATGAGGCAGACTTCAGGGCGCCCCAGAGTAAAAAAGCACCTATCAAAACAAAGCCGACGCCAGCCATGATGCTGAGTGTTCGTTCTGATACCACCTTCCCCAAGAGTTCACCAGCCACAACACCGATGCCGGCTGCCACAACCAATGCAGCAGAGGCTGCGAAAAACACCGTCCACTTGCTGACCTTGGCGTCAGAGGCGAACAACATGGTTGCCAGCTGGGTCTTGTCACCCAATTCGGCGAGAAAAACGGTTAAAAAAATGGTGATAAAAATTTTCATAGTGTCTTGGTGCCTGTTGTGCAGATGGGGATAATCTGCAGGGGCTCAGTATGAGTCCCTGCATGGGTTGTAGGATTAAAGTCCCAGTTCTTGCTTGAGTGCGGCCAAGGTGTTTTCGAGATTTTCCAAGGGTTGTGCACCGGTAATAACGACTACCGTGCCACTGGCGTTGTGAATCAAGAAATTACCCGGCGTACCTGTAACACCACTCTGCTGGCCATTGGCGAGGTCTTGAAGTACACGATCTCGTTGGGCGCCTGTTGCAAGACAGGTTTTAAATGCCTCAACATCAACACCAGCAGCCTTTGCAGCTTCGGGCAATGCAGATAGGGGAAAGCCCTGTCCATTGGATCGCGTTACGTCATAGATAAAGTCGGTAATTTCCCAAAACGCATCATTGCCACCCAACTGCGCCACACACTCAGCTGCTTCGGCCTGTTGCTGTGCGCCCGGGTTATGGAAATCCAATGGGAAGTGACGGTACGCCCAGTTCACATCGTCATGCTTGCTCAAAAACACCTTGGCCGTTTCATGGAAACGTTTGCAGAACGGGCATTCAAAATCAGAATATTCTAATAGGGTAAATGCGGCGTCTGCCTGACCGCGAATGTGGTCTCTGGCAGGATCAACTGGCAGCAATTGCAGCGTTCCTGTTTGTTCGGATTCCCGCGCAGCCTGCTCTTGTAGGGCATTTTGAGCCTGAATAAAGCGAATAATGCCTTCATTGATTTTGGCTTTGAACAGGTCGCTGTCCATAAAGGATTGCAGACGCTGATCTACCTGTTCCTGAATGTATTTTTCAGTGTCTTCATCGAGTGCCCACGCAGGGCCTGCGATCCATAACGTGCCGATTAGCAGGGCAAGGGTAAAACGCTTGATCATAACGATTCCTTTTTACGAAAGTGGTTGCTGAAAATAGAGGTCTAGCATAGACGATTCAGGACGCAAAAACAGTGACCGGAGCGGTATTTTTGTATGCCAAGGGTGCTGTGGCTGCTTTTAGCGGCGATCTAGTTCTTGGGCAGTATAATTGACACCAGCAAACCGCCTTCAGGATGGTTCTGAATGAGCAGTTCGCCACCATGGGCATGCGCCAGATTTCTACTGATACTCAATCCCAAACCTGTACCACCCAGATGGTGGTTCTGGGCAGTTGAAAGCCGTGTAAAGGGCTCAAAGAGCTGGCCCATTTCTGCCTCTGGAATTCCCATTCCGTCGTCTCTAATGTCAATGCGCACCTGCTTGTCGGCATCGTCTACGGTCACATAGGCACGTTCGCCATATTGAATCGCATTTTCAATGACGTTGGACAGGCACCGTTTGAGTGCGGAGGGCATGGCAGGATAGGGTGTCTGACATTCACCAGAAATCTGTACCTCTCCACCAGAAAGGGAGGCATTTTCCTTGATATCGAGCAAGAGGCCAATCAGGTCTATGGGGATGAGTTCCTCCGCATTATGGGTGCCCTTGGCATACTGCAGTGCGCCCTGGACCAGGGTTTCGAGCTCCAATAAATCACCGACAAACTGTGAACGCAGGGTGGCGTCAGAGACAAATTCAGCACGCAAACGCAGCCGGGTTATCGGTGTTTTTAGGTCATGGGAAATGGCTGTAAACAGTTTTTCGCGGTCTTCTATAAAGCGGTGTAGGCGCTGTTGCATGGTGTTAAAGGCCTGAGCAAGTTCACCCACCTCTCTGTTGCCTTTCGGATTGACAGGTAAGGGATGCAAGGGGTCTTTGCCCAAATGCCGCGCCGCCTCGGTCAGCATCGCCAAGGGCTTGGTCACCCACCGGGTGAGAAACCAAAAGATCATCGACAACACCACAATCAGAATCAGTGCAAAGCTGGTCTGGGTCGTCAGTAAGTTATTTTCCCGTGATAGAAAATAGGGATCCGGTAGTAACGAGGCCAGATAAAGCCACTCATTGGTCTTCAGTTCTACCTGAGCTACCAAGAGTGGCGGATTGCCAGAAATCACCAAGGAATTCTGTACCCATCGATCGGGTAGATCCGTAAACATGACATCATCGCGAAAAACCTTGAGTGACTCGGGTCGTGCGAAGGTCACCGTTAAACCGCGAATGTTGTCGCCTAATCGACTGGTGAGGGCGTGGCTATACTCTTTGGTGATTGTGGCTGATAGGGTGGTTTCTGGAATGCTGTCGATGTCGATTTTAGCGTCATTGACCGATACAAAAAAACGCGCGCCACCCATGCTGCGAAGCTGCTGTAGCACAATGTGCCGGTATTCGTGTGGCAGTGCGCCAAAAAAACTCACTGTGGCTGCCATGCTGATGGCCAGTTCTTCAGCCAATACCTTGCCCGTTACCTGCTGCCGATTTTCATAATACTTAACCCACACAATGTTGGACACGATCAGTGTTGCCAACAGACTCACAACAAGAATCATAAAGATGCGGCTAAATAAGGTCGGTGCGGTTGCAGTGTGGTCCATGATCAGCCCAACTTTTCGACTGTAGAGGCCAAAATATAGCCCGAACCCCTGACAGTCTGTATCAACTGGGGGCCCTCGCCCTCGTCTTTGAGTCTGCTACGTAGCCGGCTGATTTGCACATCAATGGTACGGTCGAATGGAAATGAGTCTCTGCCACGCAGGTGGTTGGACAGCTCATCCCGTGAGAACACATGGCCCGGTTTTTGTAGCATCAGGGTTAGCAGGGTGAATTCTGCGCCGTTAAGTGTGCAGCTGTCGCCATTGGTATGTTTCAAATTGCGGGTTGATATGTCGAGCTCCCAATCTGAAAAACCAACAACGCCAAGCAGGTCATGGTTTTCAGCTGCACTATCGGTACGGCGTAATACAGCCTTGATGCGCGCTAACAACTCTCTTGGATTAAAGGGCTTGGCCATATAATCGTCTGCGCCCAATTCCAGTCCCACAATCCGATCGGTGTCATCTGACCCAGCCGTCAACATGATCACAGGGGTATTGCTGGTTTTTCTGAGGGTTTGACAGATTTGGAACCCATCGGGACCGGGCATCATGACATCCAAGATGATGAGATCTGCCTGAAATTTCTTCAGTGTCGCAAACATTTCATCGCCATTATGGGCAGTTTCGACATCCAGAAAATGGTTCTGAAGATACTCCCGCAATAGCTGGCAAATATCCAGGTCGTCATCAACGACCAGAATGCGGTGTTTGTTATTGTCGCTGTTCATCAATAAGGGTCTATCCTGTTGCGAAAGTGAGCAGGCATGCAGCCTACACTGACACCCGTGCCACAAAGCCAAGGCAAGCAGCGGCGCGTTTGGTTATTTGTAACAATCGTGTAGCACAATGTAAATGATTGGTTTTGCGCGCCTATCGACGCTCGGTTACCTTAGGTAACAGTTTTGTACCTTTTTCTGGTATTTAACCGACTTTTTACAGTATAGACCCCTAAAGGTGTCACTATTCACTGTTAAATGC
>CAWUUZ010000297.1:0-2580 GCA_963925745.1 uncultured Pseudomonadales bacterium | reverse complement strand
TACCCGCATGCGTGGAGAAGATTGATGGCCGCAGTTGACATAAAAAAAGAAGCCGAGGGGTCTGCCAACAGAGGTTCCCTTGTTAGACGCGTAATAGGCCCCAATATTATTACGCTGCTTGTTTTTGTCAGTTCGCTACTGGTATCCGGTATTTTGATCGGTAGCTTAGAAAAGAATGATGCCAGGCTCATTTCTGAGAGAACGCAACAGGTCGCACACAGTTTTGCGTCTGTTTTTGAGGTGAATATCCAAAGGTCGCTGTCAGCAGCCTCTGTTTTGGGTACCTTTATTGAAAGCCAAGACGGTGCTACCAAGGACTTTGAGCGGATTGCACAGGGCATCTATTTTTCAATGGGTGGAATCACCAATTTGCAGCTGGCGCCAGACGCCATTGTTGGGTACATATACCCATTTTTGCCAACTGATAAAGCGGTGATAGGGCATAATCTCATCGTCGATGACAATCGAAGAATGGAAGCAGAATTGGCCATTAGGACCCGCAGTATGGTGGCTGCTGGGCCATTCGACTTGGTGCAGGGTGGGAAGGCTGTGGTTGGACGATACCCGGTATTCATCCCCCTAGGCTCTAAAAATCTGAAAAACACCAATAGCCGACGGCTGTCTTATGCAATACAGGGCCAGAGTCAATTTTGGGGATTTGCAACCGTATTGATCGATTTTGACAGTTTGATTGCTGAATCAGGGATGCTGGAATTGGCCGACCAACACTATGACGTTCGGCTATGGCGTGTTCATCCCGACACCGGTCAACCAATCACAATATTCGAAACATCCACAGCGGAATACGCCAACCAGATTCGGAATGAAATTCAATTACCGGGTACTTCTTGGATATTGGATGTTGCCCATAAGGGTGATCTAAATTTGCCCTATAAAACCTTGATACGCTGGATCATTGGAACACTCATTTCCTTTGTTGTCGCAATGCTCCTATATGCCCTGTTGCTATGGCCAATCAGAATTAAAAAAGAAGTGGTCATTCGAACCAATGAGCTCAACGATACCAAATTGGGCATGATGGTTCTTACGGCACAGTATGAAACGATTCTAAGCAGTGTCGCAGAGGGTATCTACGGCATAGATGCGGAAGGGACTGTGGTATTTGCAAATGCCTCGGCGTTGAACGCCTTGGGTGCCAATGCAGCGGATGTTATCGGCAGGTCCCAATATGATTCGATGCATCGGGTTAACGCAGACGGTACCCCCTATGATACGGGCAGGTGTGTCATCAAAAAATCCATTTTACTTGCCAAAAAAATCAAGGTTGACCATGCATTGCTTAGCCGCATCGATGGTACGACATTTGAAGCTGAATATATCTGTAGTCCGACGTCACAGGATGATGCCAGACTCACCGCTGTTGTGGTTTTTCATGACATTTCAGAACGGATGGCGCTGCTTAGAGAATTGAAGTTGTCTTCCTATGCCTTTGACACCAATGAGGCGATTTTAATTACTGATAGCCGAGGACTTGTTGTAAAAGCGAACCAAGCCTTTACAAAAATCACGGGCTACACACTACCTGATGTTGTTGGTAAGAAACTCGATATCTTTTCCTTGGATGGCACCAAGTCGACCACCTATGAGCGTATTTTGGGTCATATTCAACGGTCTGGTAGCTGGACTGGAGAGGTTGTCGCCCAGCGAAAAAATAAGATGGAATTTACCGGTTGGGTAAACGTCGACAAAGTCGAGCCGTCGAGCCACGAGAAGGCAAACTATGTCGTCCATATTCAGGACATTTCTGATCGGAAAGCAGCCCTGCTAGAGTTGGAAGAAGAACGAAATCGTGCTGAAGAGGGTAATAAGTCGAAGTCTGGATTTTTGGCGATGATGAGCCATGAAATACGGACACCTCTTGGCGGGGTTTTAGGTCTATTGGATCTTTTATCGCGCACCAAGCTTAGCACAGTACAAAAAGAGTACATCGGCACTGCCAAAGAATCGGGTGATGCACTGCTTACTGTTATTAACGACATTCTCGATTTTTCAAAAATGGACGCTGGAAAGCTTGAGTTGGAGACCTCTGTATTTGAGCCACTACCTCTGAGCAATAGCGTTGCACACCTCTTGACGCCAAAAGCCAACTTAAAGGGTTTGGCGCTTTTGACTGAAACGTCGGGTGTCTTACCTAATGCGGTTATTGGCGATCCTGGCCGGTTGCGACAAATACTGCTAAATCTTGTCAGTAACGCGATTAAATTCACAACGACAGGCTCTGTCATTATTCGTCTTACGGGTAGCCAAGATGGCCCTGGATACCACAAGCTGGTGTTCGAGGTGGTTGATACGGGCATTGGTATCTCAAATGAAGACAGTAAAAAAATATTTGAAAAATTTAGCACCGTTGATGCGTCTTATTCCCGTCGTTTTGGTGGAACTGGCTTGGGCTTGTCGATAGCGAGCCAGCTGGTTGATCTCATGGGCGGTAAAATTGGTGTGGAGAGCTCTCCAAAGAAAGGCAGCAGATTCTGGTTCAAGGTTCGATTGCCAGAGGGTGAGAAGCAGACATCTTTGTTTGCGGAGAATGCCCAAGAAGTGATTTCCAAGCGCGAAGGC
>CAWUUZ010000296.1:0-4483 GCA_963925745.1 uncultured Pseudomonadales bacterium | reverse complement strand
GCAGTGGACTGACGAGCTTCGTGAGTCCCTAACCGATTCCTTGGGTGAGGAACGCGGTTTAGAGCTGTATAGCCAATACGAAGAAGCCTTTCCGACCAGCTACCGAGAGCACTACAGTGCCCGTGTCGCTGTTGCAGACATACAACGCATTCAGTCTCTCAGCGCTGTTAATGACAGGCCTCTGGCGATCAACTTCTATCGAAGCCAAGAGCCGCAGGGCAGTGTGCTCAAGCTTAAGATTTTCCATTATGACGAGGCGCTGTTGTTATCAGACCTCATTCCGGTTCTCGAAAATATAGGACTCAAGGTCGTTGATGAATTGCCCTTTAGAATTCGCCTCGATGAAGAACACTGTGTCTATATCTACGATTTCAGTCTTCTGTATGAAGAACTACCCGATATCGATCCCGCGCAGAGACGCGATATCTTTAACGATGCCTTTGTTCATATCTGGAATGGCAAAGCAGAAAATGATGCCTTTAACCGCTTGGTCTTAAAGGCCAACCTGACGTGGCGTGAAGTAGCCGTATTTAGGGGTTATGCCAAGTACATGAAGCAAATTGGCTTTAGCTTTAGCCCACAATTTATCGCTGAAACACTGTTAAAACACGGTGAAGCAGTAGATATCTTGGCCTGGATGTTTGCCTACCGCTTTAATCCAAAGCACATGGCTGTCTCTGCTGAAAAAGCGGGACCGCTAAAGGTTGGCTTGGATGACATTCTGGACAAAATTCAGAATCTGAGTGAAGACAAGATCATTCGCAAGTACTTCGAATTGATCTACGCGACCATGAGAACAAACTTTTATCAGTTCAATGAATTGGGCGTAAGCAAAGAGTACATCAGTTTCAAATTTAGCCCGAAATTGATTACTGAGATGCCCTTGCCAAAACCGATGTTTGAAATATTTGTTTACGCGCCCCGTTTTGAGGGCGTGCACCTACGTGGTGGCAAGGTTGCCCGTGGTGGATTGCGTTGGTCAGACCGACTTGAGGACTTCCGTACCGAGGTTCTGGGTCTGGTTAAAGCACAGCAGGTTAAGAATGCTGTGATCGTGCCAGTGGGTGCCAAGGGTGGCTTTGTTGCCAAACAGGTTCCAGCTGATGCCGACCGTGAGTGGATTCTGGAAAATGGTATTGCCTGCTACAAGATGTTTATACGGGGTCTGTTGGATATTACCGATAACATCATCGAAGGCGCAATTGTGCCGCCGCCCAATGTTGTTCGCTTTGATGACGATGATCCGTATTTGGTTGTTGCAGCTGACAAGGGCACGGCGACCTTCTCTGATATCGCCAACGAAGTGGCCATATTCTACAACCATTGGTTAGGCGATGCCTTTGCCTCTGGCGGTTCTAACGGCTACGACCACAAGAAAATGGGAATCACTGCCAAGGGTGCCTGGGTCAGTGTGCAGCGACACTTTAGAGAGCTGTCACTAAACACCCAAAAGGATCCCTTTACCGTCGTGGGTATTGGTGACATGGCCGGTGACGTATTTGGTAACGGGCTGTTGCGGTCTGACAAGGCGAAATTGATAGCCGCCTTTAACCACATGCACATCTTTGTTGATCCCAAGCCCAATATGGAAGCAACCTTTGTTGAACGTCAGCGCTTGTTTGATCTTCCGCGTTCAAGCTGGACTGATTTTAACAAGGACCTCATATCCAAGGGTGGCGGCATTTTCTTGCGTAATGCCAAATCGATTACCATTACGACTGAGATGAAAAAGCTGTTCGACATTACTGAAGCACGTTTAACGCCAAACGAATTGATCGTTAAGATACTAAAAGCACAGGTTGATTTGCTGTGGAACGGTGGCATCGGCACCTATGTAAAGAGTAAGGGTGAAAGCCACGCAGATGTCGGTGATAAGGCCAACGATGCCATACGCATCAACGGCGAACAACTCCGGGCTCGGGTTATTGGTGAAGGTGGCAACCTCGGTATGACCCAGTTGGGTCGTGTTGAATTTGCCCTAGCGGGTGGACGTCTGTTCACTGACTTCATTGACAATGCTGGTGGTGTGGACTGTTCAGACCACGAGGTTAACATCAAGATTTTGCTAGACGGGCTGGTTGCCTCCGGTGACCTTACTGTGAAGCAGCGTAACAACTGGTTGTTGAAGATGACTGATGACATCAGCCATCTGGTATTAACCAACAATTATCGCCAAGCCCAGGCATTGAGCCTATCGATGTCTGAGAGTGCGGTTCGTATTGAAGAGTACCGACGCCTAATCAACCACCTGGAAGAATCCGGCAAGCTTAACCGCGAGCTAGAGTTTATACCCTCTGATGAGGTTATTTCAGAGCGAAAAGCAGCCTCTATTGGACTGACGGCACCAGAACTGGCTGTATTGATCAGCTATGTGAAGGGCAACCTTAAAGAACAGCTGATTGCGTCAAAATTGGGTAATGATAAAAATGTCATGGGTGAAGCCTTCACCACATTTCCAGATCAGCTGGTAAAGGCCTTTAAGCCATCGGTTTATAACCACCGTCTAAAGAATGAAATTGTGGCAACCCAGGTGTCAAATGACCTGTTTAACCATGTAGGCATTACCTACATGAATAGACTGGAAGAAAGCACCGGTGCCTCTGTAGACGAAATTGCAAAGGCCTATTTGGTAGCGCGTCAACTGTTTGACCTTCACGGCATTACCCGAAAAATTGAAGCCTTGGACTACATCATTGATGCCAATGTGCAAAACAGGATGATGCGGCGTGTGATCCGGTCTGTTCGCCGTGGCAGCCGTTGGCTGGTTAAAAACAACCGTTTGGGTATCAATGTTGAACAGCTTATCCAGCAGTATGAGACCAGCATCAAGGAGATGGCTGCACGGTTGCCAGATCTGTTATTGGGCGATGCGCAAAAACATTGGCAAGCCGACTACAACGCCTTTGTCGCAGAGGGTGTTCCTGAATCATTGGCCAGCCAAATTGTTTCTGTCGAATACCTCTACAACAGCTTGGGTGTTATATCGGTTTCCACCGCCATTGACAGCGATCTGATCGAAACGGGTAAGGCCTATTTCAATATTGGCAATAGCCTGAATCTGGTCGACTTCGTGTCGCAGCTCAACAACCTGGCTGTTGGCAGCCATTGGCAAGCCCGCGCACGAGAGTCCTATCGTGATGACATCGAATGGCAACAGCGCCGAATCACCCAAGGGCTACTTCAGTCACGTCCCGAGGGCGTCCATATTGAGCAGGCCATTTACGATTGGATGCTGAGAAATGAAATTCTGGTACGGCGCTGGCACAAGATGGTGAAAGAAGTGCTTAGCACCAACGAAGCCGAATTCAGCATGTATGCCGTCGCGATTCGAGAACTGCTCGATCTGTCTCAAGCTGCTATTTCAGAGTAGACACAGGGCAGGGCATCAAAGGTGGCAATGCTGTTGTCACCTCGTTTTATTCAAATTTTACCGTCACCGAGGCACAGGATGTACACACTTGTTCGTAAAGGCTTATTTCAACTGAGCCCCGAGGTTTCTCATGAAGTTTCTATGGATAGCCTCAACGTAGCGTACCACCTAGGCCTGCTGAGTTTGTTTCAACCCAAACCCCTCCATGCACCTACCACGGTGATGGGCATTACCTTTCCAAATGCTGTCGGTCTTGCTGCTGGCTTGGATAAGAATGGCGAATACATTGCGGCCCTGTCTGCATTGGGTTTTGGGTTTATTGAAGTCGGTACCGTGACACCTAAGGCACAACCGGGCAATCCTAAACCCCGGCTGTTTCGGCTTCCAGAAGCCGAGGCCATCATTAACCGCATGGGGTTTAACAACAAGGGCGTTGACTACCTGCTAAACCAGGTAAAGCACAGTCGATTTTCTGGCGTACTCGGCATCAACATTGGCAAGAACAAAGACACAGCCAACGAGAATGCCATTGACGACTACCGGTACTGTCTTCGAAAGGTTTATGACGCTGCAACCTATATCACGGTCAATCTGTCCTCGCCCAATACACCGGGGCTGCGTGATCTTCAATTTGGCGAACCACTCAAGCGGTTATTGGCTGACATTAAGACGGAACAGCTTCAACTCGCCAAAGAGCGGGGAGTCTATAAACCCATCACAGTAAAAATTGCACCTGATATGGATGTCGCTGATATTCAGGACGTTGCCAATACACTGATTGAAACGGGCATAGACGGTGTCATAGCCACCAATACGACCATCAGTAGGGAAGGGGTGTCTCACCTGCCACATGGTATGGAAACCGGTGGATTGAGCGGTCTTCCCGTTGCGCAATTGTCAAACACGACACTGTCACACCTAGTCGCTGCACTAGAGGGAAAGCTCCCCATTATTGGCGTAGGTGGCATCAATTCCGCTGAAGCGGGTGTGGAAAAAATCGCACTGGGTGCCGATTTGGTGCAAATTTATACAGGCTTCATCTATCAGGGTCCGCAATTGATAGGCGCAACAGCAAAGGCCATTGCGGAATACCAACGCTAAAAGGCACCGATT
>CAWUUZ010000295.1:0-3988 GCA_963925745.1 uncultured Pseudomonadales bacterium | reverse complement strand
GAGGTGGCTGCTAAGATGATCGCTAATTGAGGGATCAGATCGGCCGCTGATTGGGAAAAAGTTTTTAAGCCTATAACCAACAACACACCGACAAATCCGAGAGTAAAGCCCATGGCCTTAAATCTGTTGAGCCGTTCGTCTGTGGTCGTGAAGTGGGCAATGGCCAACGCAATCAGCGGGCCGGTGGCCATGAATATGGCGGTGCGTCCAGAGTCCAAACTCTGCTCGCCCCAGGAAATAAGGAAAAAGGGTGCTGCGCAATTGAAAAATCCAACAATGGCCAACAGGCCAAGGGTTTTGGGTTCTTTTGGAAAACGATGTCCGCGCGAATAGGCATAAACCATGATTACCAAGGTCGCCAATAGAATGCGCGTAGCGGCAATGGTCACCGGTCCATAGCTATCAAGGGCAATTTTTATCGCCTGAAATGAAGATCCCCAAATGGCACCTTGTAAAAATAGCAGTAAATAGGACGATATTGTGGGCTTTGTCATGGGGCTCGACCAGATGAATAAGCGGCCTATTATGATGTCTTTAGCGCAATATGCACGGCTCAATTAGGCTGATCTGCAAATTGACTAGCTGAACCAATGTCGGGTCCGATTGGCAAAGTACAGCAAAGACAGCATTACCGGTACTTCTACCAACACCCCAACTACGGTAGCCAACGCTGCGCCTGAGTGCAGCCCAAATAATGAGATAGCATCTAGCATCTAGTAACGCTAATGCATGGGGGGGGTGGTTGTCAGGCAGGTCTTGCTCCAAGGAGATGTCTTCGTCCCAAATATAGGGGCGTGCCTCAGAAAACAATTCTTCACTGGCGAGCAGGGTTGTTTCAATAAATTGCTCAAACTGTTCCTGGGTGACACCTGTTTTTCCAATCAAGAGGGTGTTTGCGATCACCAAGCGTGGCAATTCTTGATCCACCACATCTACAAAAACCTTTAAGAAAGGAAATCCCGCATTGATGTTCGACATCTCACCCACAAGACTGATCATCAGTGACGGACGAATAGCCGCTTCGCTCGTCAGCAAAATACCATAATCCTCAACAAAGAGGCGGCTCTCTAATACGGTGGCGATTTCCTGTATACGGGACAGATGTACCCCATCACAGTCACCACAGATAAAGTGCGCTTCGTTCATGTCGTCGAGCCACGACATCATCATGTCGTTGTCGGGATGCACCATCGTCAAAATTTCCGTTTAATGAATTGAGATTGCAGGCAGCCTTGTGTGGCCACCCCAAAACGGAGACAGTTTATCAGAAAATACCGGTGCATTGACCCATTTTCGGCAAACAGTACTATGGCAGGGGCTGTGCTTTCGCAAACCGCTGCTTGGTGGCCTAACCACCCAGTCGGGGATAAAACAGGGGATGCGCCAATCAATCAGACCCAACATCGCGAACGATTAAGATATCGGTCGCCAAATGTTCCATGATGCGCTTCGCGGTATTGCCCAGATACAGGTTACCGAGGGCCCGTTTTCCTTGGCTGCCCAATACGATGAGGTCCGAGTGTATTTTTCGCGCAACCTTGGCAATAACCTGCTCAGGACGGCCTGCCAATAAGTGCAACTGCGATACCTCAACCGGAAGGCTATCAACCAAAGACTGCAGTTTGTCGTGGCGTTGGGATGTGCGTTTATTTTCTATTTCAACCTGTTCAACAATGTCTAGCTCCAACGCTACCTTGCTCATTTTGATGCAGTGCACCACATCCAGAGCACTCTCCCGAGACTGGGCCCAAAATCCTGCCAGCTCCATCACACGTTTATTGACACGTTTCTGCACCACACTGGGTTTGTGTATATCCACCGCAGCTAAGATACGGTGATAGCCTTCCCAACGGCCGGCCTGAACCAACAGCAAATCGGCATGCAGGTGTCGCACCAGCTGCCAATCGCTTTCGGTATAGAAGTTGTCTTTGCTTCTGCGCCAGGGCTTTATCACCAAATCGATGTCGTGGTCTCGACAGTAATCTATGATCCAAGCAGCCTTGTTGCCCTTTGCGATCAAACATTCTTCCACGCGGTCAGCACCGAGTACGTCGGTGACATCCTTTTCAAGGTTGGCGATACTTTTGGTATTGAGTTCGACGTCATCTGGGTAGTCATTAATAAAGGTCACAACGACGGCTTTTTGGTCATGCGCCCGCAACAGGTCTGCTGCCTTATGCAGCACACTTAGGTTGTGTCCGTGGTGGTTCCAAACTACCAAAACTTTTTTCATATCAACCTCCTTATCTCGCACATACTGCTTATTGCGCACTATAAATATAGTTCAGGATGGCCATATCGTCAGACAGGATCGCGCATTATGTGCGCTTGGTCAGCAAGTTAAATTGGCGCAAGACGAACGGAATTTGCTACATTAGCGCTCAATTACTGGCCTTCCAGCGTTTCGCCAACGCTTATAACACTGCTTTGCATCGAGGATTCTGTGATACAAAAAACATTATTTAGTCACATATTGGTTTTATTGCAGCTGATTGGTATGACACTGGCCCTGTGGCCTGGAGCATGGGCGTGGGAACATGGTTTTTTGCTGATTGATGGCGGGATCGCCATGGGGGTGTGGGTACTCTGGCATAACCGACCCGGCAATTTTGGTATTTATCCAGAACCCATAACCAAGGCCAAATTGGTCACAACCGGCCCTTATCGCCGTATAAGACATCCGATGTATGGCGCCTTGTTGCTGATTATTTTTGGATTCGCCTTTGTGCAAGGTGGGCTCTTCAACCTGCTCGGCGCTGCAGTGGTTTTGTCGGTGGTGATGGCGAAGATACACCGAGAGGAGCGTTTTCTAAAACAGGTATTCCCTGACTATCAGGCGTATTCTCAGCGAACCTATCGCTTGATTCCGGGTATTTTCTAGCCAGACAACACCCTATTGACCTCAAAATATCATTGATATTCTGTGTATTTTTTTCGGCTTCCCCGTACCTGGTCGGCAGGGTATTTTTCAGCATTTTTGGCCATTTTTTCGGTGACGGCAGCGGCTATATCAATATTGAGTTTGTCTGCCAGTCGAATCAGGTAAATTTGAACGTCTGCAATTTCATCACTCACATCTGTCAGTAACGGCTCTTCGAGGTTTTTTGATTCCGCATCGGTGAGCCACTGAAACTGTTCACACAGCTCCCCTACTTCGCCAGTTAATGCCATCAGCAGGTTCTTTGGCGTGTGGAATTGATCCCATTCCCGCGCTTCGGCAAACAACCGCAACTGGTCTCTTAGCTGTTTGAACTCAGACATACATCAATCCTCTTGGGTTTGGGTTTTTATGTTAGACGGTCTTCGCACTTGAGCAGAATACGGGGGTTCAGGCAGATTAATGTAGCGACTGATCAGACCGCCGCTGGGCATCCGTTTCGTCGGTGTCGTTCATGAGATCAACAGCGTCTGTTTCTTCCATAGCAGAAGCGGCATGCATACCTGCCGTTAGCATGACACGTGCAATATCGACTTCATTGCCCTGCAAGCGTTTTAGCGCTTCATCGGAAAAGCGGATCACCACCATAGGTTCTTTATCACTTCCGACTTCTCGGAGCGCAATTTGTCCGTCTTCAAGTGCAATGTTTTCCCAATACATAGGATTCTCGCTTGGCTATTCGTTTATGGATGCTTGCCGAATGGTTTCGGCCATTTCATCCCATTGTTGTAATGCACGTTGGTACCACAGTGCATCTATCGCTTCTCTGTTGACCAGAGTAGCACGGCTTTCAGTGTCAATACGGTCGGTGCCAATCAACTGCGGGGTCACTGGCATCACATCAGCTGATGGACCTGGTCTGTGCCGGTTCAGGTATCGAATCTGGTTTAGCCAACTTTGGCTATCCTGTTCAAGCTGGGTTAGCAACCGCACTTCCAACATGTCTTGTTGCAAATTGGCTAACCCACCATAGGATTTGTCTGGAATCTGGTAGGCATCGGCGATTTCAACAACCAAGGCATTATAGGCAGATTCCAGCTCTATCCCCAG
>CAWUUZ010000294.1:0-9148 GCA_963925745.1 uncultured Pseudomonadales bacterium | reverse complement strand
GTGCACCAATCCAGATCGCTGCTGCTAAGGTACCTGGTTTTAAACCCGGTAAAGGATTGAAAGACGCTGTAAACTAAGCGTTATCTTCAAAAAAGGCGTGCATGGCACGCCTTTTTTGTGTCTGCGGTACTTGAAGGCTGGGCTGTAGTTGCTTTATGGGTGCCCTGATTCAAGTCCTTTGGGCAGGCTGTGATCAAGGCTAGATTGTCTCGTATCAATATGCCCCCTAATTACACCAAAATCTTTGTGCCATGCAGGCTGTAACATGGTATTCAACGGCGTTTCTGTGCATAATGGCGCCCTGATATAAATTGTGAATTATTCACATCTAACGGAATTCGTCTGGAGGATTCATGCTGCAGTTCTTTCGTAGCAATGCCAAAGGTATGGTCGGCAAGACCATCGTTGGTACGATCGTTGTTATTTTTACACTATGGGGCGCGCAATCCATTGTCGCTATTTCAACAGGCGATAAAGCACCTGTGACAGTCAATGGTCAGGATATTACTGAATACCAAGTCAGTCGAATGACCGATATTCAAAAACGTAACATCCAGTCTCAACTGGGTGAAGCCTTTGATCCGGACTTAATCAACGATTCCATGATTCGTGATTCCGTTATTCAGTCGTTGGTACAACAGCAATTGGAATGGCAGGCAGCTATCGATTTGGATATGGCCCTGTCGGATGAAGCGATCACCGAAATCATTGTGAGCGCGCCTGTTTTCCAGGTTGACGGAAAATTTAATAAAGACACCTATACCCGTCTCATCGGTCAATATGGTTATACACCAAAAGATTATGTTGGTGTGGTGCGTCAAGACCTGCTGAATTCTCAGTTAAAAATTGGGTTGATCAACTCTGGCTTCATCTTGGATTCAGAAGTGAAGTCTGTTTTGCATCTTGAAGATCAGACGCGCGATGTAAGCCTGCTGACAGTAAATCCATCTGATTTTGCCGATTTGGTTGAGATCGATGAAGAAGAAATTCAAAACTATTATGATGCCAATCGCGAAATCTTCCGTACCGAAGAAGCGCTGGTTGTCGACTATGTTATTTTGAGCCGTACAAAGCTGCTAGGCACTCTGTCTGTATCGGATGATGAGTTACAGGCTGCTTATGACATCTACAAGCAGCAGCAGTCTGCCAAGGTCGAAAAGAGCATTGCACACATTCTGGTTACCACTGACACGATGTCTGATAGCGAAGCCAAAAAGCGCGTCAATGACCTAAAGACCCGTGCAGTTGCAGGTGAATCCTTTGATATGTTGGCAAAGACCTACTCTGAAGACACGGGTAGTGCAGAATTTGGCGGTGATCTGGGTGCATTTACGCCAGGCTTATTTGTCGCAGAATTTGATGATGCGGTTGATGGCATGGCGCAAGCCGGGGATCTGGTTGGGCCAGTCAAAACTGATTTCGGCTATCACCTGATCAAGCTGACAAAGCAGGGTAGCCCTGCTATCGATTCTCTGACGCAGGTATCAGCAAGCTTACGAAGCAGTATTCTCGACCGTAAAGTGGCTGACGAGTTGATTCTGTTGACTGAAGATCTGACCAACTTGGCATTCTCTGAGTCAAATTTGGATACCATTTCAAACCAATTCGAACTTACCGTTGAAACATCAGAAGCGTTCCGCAGATCTGGTGGTCCTGGTATCTTCTCTGACGCAAGCGTTATTGAGGCTGCTTTTGCACCCACGGTGATGGAAGATGATGAGAACTCAGAGGTCGTTGCCTTGGCTGACGGTAGCTTGATGGTGATGCATCTGAACGACTACAAGAAAGCAGACTTTATGCCTGTTGCTGAAGTTCGGGACAACATTGTCGCTGCATTGACTGTAGCTGGTGCACGTGACCTGGCCGACGATTATGCACGGACCTTGCTTGACGACGTCAAGGTGTCTGGATCTTTGGATACACAGAGTGACGTTGTGTGGTTGCAGTATCCATCTGTGTCTCGTAGCGGATCTGAATTGAACGACGACGTTACTGCGCGTGCCTTTACCTTGGCAAAACCAGCCAGTGACGGGTTCTCAATTGACCTGATAACGACTCAGGATGGCGTCATCTCCTTGGTTGCTGTGACGGCGGTTCACGAGTCTGATGAAAACAACGATGCCGAAGGGTTTGATGACTATTTGGGATCCTTGGTCAGTGAAAGTGAATATACGCAATGGTTTGAAGGTATTGCCGCTGCTGCAAAGATTTCTTATAAGTAATTTGCCAGTGCACCCCTAGGCGTCATGTTTATGGGGTGACGTACCAATAAAGGCCGCTTATGCGGTCTTTATTTTTTTGCAGCCAACAAATTCTTGGCGCGGTACAGTGGGCTAGCATAGGATATTGGATTGCTAGGTCGTTTTGTTAGAGAGGGAGAACCTGTCATGAAACCTGATTTTTCTGCAATCAAATTGGTTGTTTTCGATGTGGATGGCGTCTTAACCGACGGACGTCTGTATTACGGTGATGCGGGCGAGGCCCTTAAGTGCTTCCATGTGCGTGACGGTGTGGGTATCAAGTTGTTGCAAGACAATGGCATTCCCGTGGTCGTTATCTCTGCCAAATCGTCAATGCCCCTCAGCAAACGCATGGCTGAGTTAGGAGTGCAGCATTTTATGCCGGGTTGCCACGACAAATGGTCGGCGTTGCAAAAAGTACTGGAAAAGTTGGGTCTGGCTGCTGAATCCGTGGCCTATGTGGGTGACGATATGATCGACTTGCCTGTTATGAAACGCGTAGGCGTCTCGCTGACGCCCTCTGATGGCTATCAGCTGGTTCGGACACAGTCTGATTGGGTTTTGGCGACAGCAGGCGGTTATGGCGTTGCCAGAGAGGTTGCTGATCTGGTGTTGGGCAGTCAGCATGACTTACAGGCGCTCTATGAACAGACGACAAAACCAGCCTTTGAGCGCAAGCGTGAGCACTGATCTTTCCTGGCAAATCGTACCCATAAAAAAACAGCACCTAAGGTGCTGTTTTTTTATCTGCGCGACAATCACTTCATGCTGTCATGTTCGTCCTGTGACAGATGTCGGGCTTCGGTTTCAAGCATGACAGGAATGTCGTCCTTGATGGGATAGGCTAACCTGCTCGCCTTACACCACAGTTCCGATTGTTCCTTTTTATAGACCAATGGCGCCTTGGTGATAGGACATACCAGAATTTTTAACAGTTGCTGGTCAATCATGTTTTTTGTCCTTGTGGTGATGGTCACATTGCTTTGGATATTCGAGTGGAACCGGGTCAAGACCACCTTCGTGGAACGGGTGGCACCTGCCTATGCGTTTTAGAGCCAACCAACCACCCTTGAGTGCCCCAAACCGTTGTAACGACTCTATCGCATAATGCGAACAGGTAGGGTGGTATCGGCAACGCGGCCCCAATAATGGGCTGATTGCTATTTGGTAGCCGCGAAAAATCCATATCAAAAGGGTTTTCAAGAGATCCGCTGCCAATGTGTGCCGTCACGGCTGTCCTGGATTTCAACACCCAGATCCAATAGCTCCTGACGAAGGTGGTCAGCAAGACCAAAATTCTTGTCCTTTTTCGCCTGATTTCTCTCAGCGACTTTTTTATCAATATCTGCGTCACTCATCGTCATATCAGCGCCGAGATCAAACCATGCCTTGGGTGTGTGGTGAAGCAACCCCAATAATGCGCCGCCTGCCAAGAATTCGCCTTTTAACCGTGCGCTTTCAATGGGATCAGTCGCCTTAAACAGCTGTGATGCCAAGCCATGCATGGCTGCCAACGCCTCGGGTGAATTGAGGTCATCTGCCAAAGCCATGGCAATAAGTCCCTTACGCGGATCCGCCAGTGGCGTTGCTTCAATGTCTGCGTTGTCTCTGAGCGCTGTGTAGAAGCGGTTGAGCGCCGATTTACTTTGCACCAACAAGTCATCGCTAAAATTCAGTACAGAACGGTAATGGCCACTCAGGAGGGCGAAGCGCAGCTGCTCGCCTGGGTACTTGTCCAACAGTTCGCGAACGGTAATGAAGTTGTTGAGTGACTTCGACATCTTTTCACCATTAATGTTGATCATGGCGTTATGTAGCCAGTAATGAACATAGTCGGTGGGACCGGTATGGGAGCACATGCCCTGAGCACGCTCGTTTTCATGGTGCGGGAAAATCAAGTCAGTTCCGCCCGCATGGATGTCGATCGTTGGCCCAAAGTGCTTGTTGATCATGGCCGTACATTCGATGTGCCATCCGGGTCTACCAAAGCCCCACGGAGAATCCCAACCTGGCAATCCACCGGTAGAGGGCTTCCAGAGAACAAAATCCATGGGATCTTTCTTGTAGTCAGCAATTTCTACCCGTGCACCCGCCAATAGGTCATCGGTGTTTCGCCCCGACAGCGTGCCATAGTTTTCCATAGAGGGGACGTCAAAGAGGACGTGTCCTTCGCTTTCGTAGGCATGCCCATTTTTAATCAGGTTCTCAATGATATGGATGATCTCATCGACATGCTCCGTCGCCTTGGGCTGAATGGTCGGCTCCTGGACGTGAAGATTATGCATGTCTTCCTGATAGGCGAGGGTGAACTTTTCGCTAATGACGCTGATGGGCACGCCCTGATCAGCGGCAGCCTTGTTAATCTTGTCATCGATATCTGTGATGTTACGCGCGTAGTTAACGCCCTTGTAATGCAGTTTTAACAGACGAAATAGGGTATCAAACACCACTGCTGGACGGGCGTTGCCGATGTGTACCCGGTTGTAAACGGTGGGTCCGCAGACGTAAACCGTGACACTGTCTGGGTTGATCGGCGTAAAACGCTCTTTTTGGCGTGTCAGGGTGTTGTGAAAACGTATGGGCATCTTAGGGGGTCACTTTTTTGTACATTGGGCGAGCCAAATAATGAGGTTCAGTATGGGCGCAATGGGCCTGTATTGGGAGCATTGTATCAGACAATGAATACTGGGGTTAAGCCTAACAAATCAGATAATTCAGGCTGTGCGGGTCAGCATCATTGACGCGCCTAGGTTTCAGACGGGTAGGCGGCAATGGCGCCTTTCTTAAACCCTTCAAAGGCATGAACCTCGATAGCCGCCTGAGGCTCTTTTTGCCGTAGCCATGCCAAGAGGTACTCAGCAATGAGTTCGACCGTTGTGTCTGTTTGCATCACGTAACACTGGGAGCGGGGTAGGGTGAGTTCAAAATACCCTTGATCCGCATCATAACCCAATTGAATGTCGGTATCTGACTGGCGGATTATGTCTGATTCAGTGATCAAGTAGATGTCTTTCCACAACAGTGCGATATCGGTTTCTAGCGCGTTATCGCGGTTTCCATCACGGTATACATGGATGGGTGACCGGTGACCATGGCAAATGCGCTGACAGTCACCCTGATGCTTTTTGAGGCCATGGCTGTAGTGGTAAAAGGCGCCTTGGATGTCCTGTGGATAGACCCGCAACTTTACCGAATGCACGTTCTTTGGCAGCAAACTCATCAAATGGTCTTGCATGACCTGTACCACTATATCGGCATTCAGGGCATCACTTTGAAGCAGGAATACGGCTTCACGTGGCGACCGATAGTCCAATGAAAACCCGTCATCGTTTTGAAATTGGAAACGAATCTCTTCATCGTCCTGCAAAATGGTGAGGCCTGCCATCTCACTGGGTATGACAAACTTGTGGTCAATACCGGTATCTATCGCCTGCTTGATTTGCTTTTTGACCAGACCAAAATCGAACACCATACCCTCGTCATTGAGGTCACCGTCTAAAATGACATCCACGATCCAACTTTCGCCCACAATGCCGCGTACGGGATGTAGGTAACTGAAGTCGATGACTGTGAGTTCGTTTACAAAAAGGCTGGCCATAATGGGTTCCACGTAGCAGGGAGAGGGATTCTATCAGGTATCGTGCGCTGTGTTAAAATAGTTATCAGTTTTGCAATGCCGTTTTGGGTTCTTAAGACCAAAATGCTACACTCATAACGACAGTCAACGGCCATGTGGTTTTGATGAACCACTGAGGCATCACCGCCTTATTCAAAGGAAACATTATGATAGACATCCTGATTCTGAACGCAAAGGTCATTAACGAAGGTCACATCAGTGAAGTGGATGTCGCCGTTGCGGATGGCAAAATCACCCGTATTGGGGGCGATCTTTCCTCCTTGCTTGCAAAGCAGGTGATTGATGCTGCAGGGCTCTATCTGATGCCGGGCATGATTGATGATCAGGTGCATTTTCGTGAGCCAGGTCTGACGCATAAGGGTGAAATCGCAACCGAAAGCAGGGCTGCAGTAGCGGGTGGTATAACGAGTTATATGGAAATGCCTAACGTTAACCCCCTAACAATTTCTTATGAGGCGCTTGAAGACAAATACCAGCGCGCCGCTACCAAGTCATTGGCGAATTTTTCATTTTATCTCGGTGCCTCCAATGACAATATCGAGGTGATAAAGCGGTTAGACCCCAACCTTGCCTGTGGGGTTAAGGTATTTATGGGTGCATCAACCGGTAACATGCTGGTCGATGATCCTGGCACGCTAGAACATATTTTTGAAGCCTCTCCGGTATTGATCGCCACGCATTGCGAAGATACACCGATGATCACTGCCAACGAAGTGCGGTACCGTGCGCAGTATGGTGAAGACGTTCCTATGCGACTGCACCCCGAGATCCGCTCCGCAGCAGCCTGTTTGAAGTCGAGCTCCTATGCAGTGGGTCTGGCCAAGAAATTTGGCAGCCGTTTGCATGTGTTGCATTTAACAACAGCCGATGAATTGTCCCTGTTCTCCGCGGGTGATCGCAATAAAAAACGCATCACCGCTGAAGCCTGTGTTCACCACCTGTTCTTTAGTGACAAAGACTATGAAACAAAGGGTGCACTGATTAAATGTAACCCCGCAGTCAAGTATGAGACCGACCGTTTGGCCCTGTTGCAGGCAGTGCGTGATGATCGCATTGACGTGATCGCGACGGACCATGCACCCCACACCTGGGAAGAGAAACAACGCCCTTATTTTGGCGCTCCCTCTGGCTTGCCCCTGGTTCAGGATGCCCTATTGGCTCTGTTTGAACTCTACCATCAGGGACATCTGTCGTTGGAACGCATCGTGGATAAAACCAGCCATGCTGTTGCTGATATCTATGACATCAGTGACCGCGGCTATATCAGAGAGGGTTACTGGGCAGACCTGGTTTTGGTCGATTTGGATCATGGAGAAACCCGCACCAAAGAACAGATTCTGGCAAAATGCGGCTGGTCACCCTTTGAGGGTTATGCCTTTCAGAGCCGCATTCACAGCACCTTTGTCAATGGCGTGCACCTCTATGGTGATGGCAAAATCCTAGCTGAAAACAAAGGAAAAAGACTGGTATTCGACCGCACCTAAGGGCGTGGATAATGTGACTTATCGCCCATAGCGGCGCGACGATACAGGTAGTCCTATGTTTGAATTTGATTTGTTCCTGGTGATCAACGTCATGGGCTATAGTGCCTCTGCTGTTTTCGCTGCGTCTGGAGCACTAGATGCAGCACGGCAGAAGATGGATATCCTCGGCTTTATGCTCATTGGCTGTGCCACTGGACTCGGTGGCGGAACGCTTCGGGATCTGTTGCTGGGTAACGTACCGGTATTCTGGATTCGCGAACCAGTATGGATCAGCATCTGTTTGATTGCCTCCGTTGGGACCTATCTGATCGCCCCCCACCTAGCCTCCAGAACCAAGGCGCTGCTGTGGATGGATGCGATTGGTTTGGCCCTGTTTTGTGTGGTCGGCACCAAGATTGGATTGGATTTTGGGGTGTCGCCCGTGGTCGCAGTGTGCATGGGTGTGGTGACAGCCAGTTTTGGCGGCGTCGCGCGCGACGTACTCTGTGGCAGTTCTCTGGTTCTCAGTGGTGCTGAACTCTATGTCACCGCCGCGCTGGTTGGTGCAGTGTCCTATTTGGTTTTTATTACCCTGGGGATGCCAGACCGTTACGCCCTGATCGGCGGATTTTTAGTGGCCTTTGTGCTGCGCGCCTTGGCGATACAGTTCCATATCAAACTGCCGAACCGCTACAGAGATGCCTAGCAGCACTAACACAATTTCGTCATAAAAAAAGAGCACCTATTAAAGGTGCTCTTTTTTGGTCAGAGAAAGTAAAACCCTTAGCTTAGGCGGTCTAACTCAGACATCTGCTGTTCTAGCTGTTCCACGGTCACCCGAGCAACCTCTGCCTTTGCTTCTTCCTGCTGAACCACTTCGGCTGGCGCCTTACTAACAAACTGTTGGTTACCCAATTTGCCCATGATGCGTCTGTACTCTTGGGAAGACTTATCAATTTCTTTCTGTAAGCGTTGGCGCTCAGCAGCGACGTCGATCAGGCCTGCCATGGGTACCAGCACCTTCATGCTGCCAACCAACTGTGTTGCAGAAAGCGGTGCCTCTGCCTCACCCAACCACACCACATCATCCAACTTTGCCAGTTTCTTTAGGAACTCAGCATTGTCGTCTAAACGGCGCTTGTCTTCTGCGTCACCCTGCTGGAGCATCAGTGTCAGTTCTTTCTTGGGCGCAATATTCATTTCACCGCGGATGTTTCGCACGCCTAGGATAACACCCTTTACCCATTCCAGATCGGACTCAGCGGCTTCATCGACACGAGAATCGTCGGCGATGGGGAAGGGTTGTTCCATGATGCTGCTGCCCGTTTTGCCAGCCAGATCGCGGATCGACAACCAAATTTCCTCGGTGATAAAAGGCATAATGGGGTGTGCGAGGCGCATCAGCACTTCAAGGACCCGAATCAAGGTGCGGCGTGTGCCCCGTAACTGCTCTTCTGAGCTGTTTTCGTTCCAGAAAACAGGTTTTGACAGCTCAATATACCAATCGCAATATTCGTTCCAAATAAACTCATACAACGCCTGACTCATCAGGTCAAAACGGTACTGTGTAAAGTGCTTATGGACCTCGTGCTCTAGCTTTTGCAAACGAGAAATGATCCATCGGTCTGCCAAACTCAAGGCCACCGCGCCATCGTTCTGGCCACAGTCCTGACCTTCGGTGTTTTGCAGCACATAACGCGCAGCATTCCAGATTTTGTTACAGAAATTGCGGTAGCCATCAAGACGCTTGATATCAAACTTAATGTCTCGACCCAGGGTTGCCAAGGACGTCAGTGTAAAACGCAGGG
>CAWUUZ010000293.1:0-2775 GCA_963925745.1 uncultured Pseudomonadales bacterium | reverse complement strand
CCCATAAAAAACTCCCTCATCAAGACAACCCAGACATAGCGACCATAGGGCGTCAAATAGAGCGCTGTGTCGTCCAAGGTGAGAATGCCCAGCATCTTGAGCATCTGCAATTCTCCCAAAAAAAGCTGTTGGGGTGTTTGTTTGTACTGTGACATCCAGAAGCTGTGGGGCACCCTCAGGGAAAATAATTTCATCAACAGCTGGTATTGCAGCTTCTCCCGCTGTTGGAGCCTGTGGCTGTGGGTAATTCCCGTCAGATTGGCACCGACACGATCGCCATAGTCTGCCAGTGAGAAGGTGCTAGAAAACAGCTTCCCGTCGAGATAGCTAAAGGCACCACTGCCGATACCGATGTAGTTGTCGTGGTCGACAATGTATTCATCGATGGATTGCGCCTTATTCCTCAAGCCGTAACACCAGGCAGAGGCAGGCTGGTAGTGTCGCGCCATGTTGCGATCAATCAATTGGTAAAAATCCTGCTCATTGTCAAAATTGAATTCGCCCATGGTACGTCCCATGTTGGCCTGGGTTTCTATGGACGGCATGAGGGGATACCAGGAGATTTGCGAGGGTTTCAGCAGGTTCAATCTGTCCAAGTCCGACTGCAGTTGATCGGCCGTTTGACCGGGCAAATTGAAGATCATGTCGACATTGAGTGTCTGAAATTGGGCGTTCGCTGCTGCCAAGTGCTCTAGGATGGCATCCGCATCGCCATAGGGTTTGAGCCGACCCATTTTGTCCAGAAGCCCATTTTGAAGACTCTGCACCCCGACTGAGAGACGCCCGATACCCAAGGACTTTAAAAATTGGATATGGGTGGGCGTTAAGAAATTGGGGTTGGTCTCAAGGGATACTGTGTTGATTGGAAACTGGCGTCTGGCGCTGTCGATAAATTGTGCCAGATGCTTTGGACTGACAGTTGGCGTACCGCCCCCAATGTACATTTCGGTAAACCGAAACCCCTGCGCCCAATAGAGGGTCAGTTCCTGTGTCAGGGTGGCAAAATACTGCTCGACCAGACTGTGGTCACATTGAAAGCGGTGAAAGGTGCAGTACGGGCATAGGGATTCGCAGAAGGGAATGTGAACATACAGCAGGGATGTGTCAGCAATAACCGCACCGGCATCCTTTACATCCCTATCGCCAACCATGTCTGAAACAATGTCGACACAGGGGCGTAGCTGCGTCATGTGCCGTTTTGCATAATGATGCGCGTACTGACCAAACAGTTGATTCATCAGGTGTTGCATAGTCACCTCGATTTATCGGGTTAGGACTGCGGCTGTCCCACTGCCTCAAGCGGGTTTAGCCATAATTTGAAGATAGTCTGCAGTTTGCCGGATTCACAATAGGGGGTGCATAAAACCACAACAGCCAACGTCATGCCTTTGGGACAGGCTGGTCAAGAATGTCAGGGTTAGATTGACACCGCTCATACCGACAGGAGGCATCTGGGTTGAATAATGTCTGTGAAGCTGCCAGATTGGGTGCATGCGCGCTTAATCAATGCCAACTACAGCAATGCCAACTACAAGAGTGCCAACGCCATGAAATTACTGTTGCCAAAAGATTCCCCCATTCTGAATCCAGACTTTACCTTTGGCGTTGCGACTGCCTCCTTTCAAATTGAAGGTGCCTCCCATGCAGACGGGCGCGTACCTTCCATCTGGGACCGTTTTTGCGATACGCCAGGCAAGGTATTCAATGGCGACACCGGGCATGTGGCTTGCGACCATTATCATCTATGGGAAGATGACCTCGATTTAGTCAAGACTCTCAAGATGGACGCCTACCGATTTTCTATCGCCTGGCCCCGTATCGAACGCGCGCCCGGAAAGTGGAATGACAAGGGTTTGGGGTTTTATGACCGCCTGGTAGACGCCATGCTGGTGCGCGGCATTGAACCCCATGCCACGCTTTACCATTGGGATCTGCCCCAGTTTTATGAAGACAGGGGTGGTTGGCTTAACCGAGATATGGTGTCACGTTTTGTCGACTATGCCGACCAGGTAACACGCGTTTTGGGTGACCGCGTTGTTTCCTATGCGACATTGAATGAACCCTGGTGCAGTGCATTTTTGGGCTATCGATTTGGCGTCCATGCGCCTGGTGGGACAAGTCACCCAGACGGCTTTCAAGCCATGCACCACCTGTTACTGGCCCACGGCAGCGCCATTCCGGTGATGCGGGAGAATGCACCCGCTGCCCGACAGGGTATCGTGCTCAACTTTACACCCGCCTATCCCGCAACGGATTCAGACCGTGACACACGCGCCGCCCAGCAGTGTGATGATGAAAACAGCCATTGTTTTGCCAGTGCCGTTTTAGCCGGTGTCTACCCAGAGTCAGTTCAAGAAAGACATCCCGATTGGTGGCCTAAGATGCAGGCGGATGATCTCAATATCATCTCAACACCCATCGACTTTTTGGGTGTCAACTTCTACACCCGTCAGGTTGTGCGCGCCACCTCTGACCGTGATTTTGAAACCGTGCCACAGCCGATGGCAGAGCTCACGGATATTGGTTGGGAAATTTATCCACAGGCCCTCACCCATGTTTTAACCGACTTACATGACCGCTACACCCTGCCTCCGGTATACATCACAGAAAATGGCGCGGCGGGCGCTGACAGGGTGGATGCGAACCAAACGGTGGCTGACGAACAGCGCTGTCGTTATTTTGTTTCTCATCTTCAGGCTGTGAATACGGCCATCGAAATGGGTGTTCCCGTTAAGGGCTATTTTGCTTGGAGTTTGATGGATAATTTTGAATGGG
>CAWUUZ010000292.1:0-4228 GCA_963925745.1 uncultured Pseudomonadales bacterium | reverse complement strand
TTCAGAATGTTCAGGGGCAATTTTAAGATAGCCACCCACATGGTGGGTCACCAGTTCCTTCACATACTCGGGATCTTCAATTGCCAGGTCATAACGCAAGCCTGACGCAATGGCGATTTTGTTGACACCGGGAAGCGCGCGCGCTTTGCGATTCAGCTGGGTCGTCGGGCTATGATCGGTGTTTAGATTTGAGCAGATCGTCGGGTACACACAGGACAGGCGGCGACAATTCTCTTCGATAACCGGATCCTTACAGCCCAAACGGTACATATTGGCTGTGGGGCCACCCAAATCTGAAATCATGCCAGTAAATCCTGGCGTCTTGTCTCGGATCTTTTCAATCTCGTCTAGAATCGACTCTTCAGAGCGACTCTGAATGATGCGCCCTTCGTGCTCTGTGATAGAGCAGAAGGTACAGCCGCCAAAACAACCGCGCATGATGTTGACCGAGAAACGGATCATGTCATAGGCAGGAATCTTTTCGTCACCATAGCTCGGGTGCGGCGTGCGCTGATAGGGCTGTTCAAAGACCCAATCCAATTCCTCAGTGGTTAAGGGAATCGGTGGCGGATTGACCCAGATATCATTTTTACCATGCTTCTGAACCAAGGGCCGGGCATTACCTGGATTGGTTTCTTTGTGAAAAATACGGTCTTGGTGGGCATACAAAACGGGGTCTTTACGAACCGCTTCAAATGACGGCACACGAATATAGGTGTTGCTCGGATCGCTCTTTACCAAATCGGGACGTGGCACCAAGTTGATCACCTGAACACTTCCGTCCACCGCCTCCTTAGGTCCAACACCGCTGGCATCCAGCGCTTCTGTGGTCTGATAGGGGTTTTGTTTTGGCTTGGCTCGTCCCGGCACATCTATCTGGGTAGAGTCAATCTCGCGCCAACCCGCAGGAATTTCTCGGCGTAAAAAAGCGGTGCCGCGCAGATCCGTAATGTCACGGATTCTTTCGCCAGCTGCCAAGCGGTGGGAAATATCGATAATGGCGCGCTCACCATTTCCATACACCAGGATGTCGGCGGTGCTGTCGAGCAATACCGAACGGCGCATGTCATCGCCCCAATAATCATAATGGGCCAAACGCCTGAGGCTTGCCTCAATGCCACCAATAACCACGGGCACGTCGCGATAGGCTTCTTTGCATTTTTGGGTGTATACGGTGACACAGCGGTCAGGTCTTTTTCCGCCAATATTGCCCGGCGTATAGGCATCGTCCTGCCGTATGCGGCGGTCTGCCGTATAGCGGTTAATCATGGAATCCATGTTGCCTGCGGTCACACCAAAATACAGATTGGGTTTCCCAAGCTTCTTAAAATTGTCTTTGTCCTGCCATTCCGGCTGAGCCAGGATGCCCACGCGATAACCCTGAGCCTCTAAGGTCCGTCCAATAACGGCCATGGCAAAACTGGGGTGATCGACATAGGCGTCACCCGTGACCAAAATAATATCGCAGCTGTCCCAACCCAATTCGGCCATTTCTTCGGCACTTGTGGGTAAAAAAGGAGAGACACCAAAGCACTCAGCCCAATATTTTGGATAAGAATAAATAGCAGTAGGGATAGTTT
This sequence comes from uncultured Pseudomonadales bacterium, assembly GCA_963925745.1. Taxonomy (GTDB): domain Bacteria; phylum Pseudomonadota; class Gammaproteobacteria; order Pseudomonadales; family Natronospirillaceae; genus CAJXZL01. The sequence continues at coordinate 2,648 of CAWUUZ010000292.1, read as the reverse complement.
GCATAGCACAACAACAGAATGATAGAGCCGCAATAATAACGGTTTTTGACCCATTAACCAACAAAGACAGTAGGTTATTTGGCGCGACTCAAAGTCTTGCTGCCACAAAATGTTGCCAAACACTGACATAGCCCAGTTGTCACACCATTGGCTGTAGGTCTACGATGACCTACAATAGTGGTTTTAGTCCAAGGACTCTTTTGATGACCCATTCAGTCGTTATCAGCGGCAAAGGCGTTTGGTTACCCGAACATAAGATATCCAATCAGGAGTTGGTTACCGCTCTAAACGCTTGGTCTGAGAGATACAATCAAACCCATGCAGATGAGATCGCTGCCGGCACCTGCGAAGCGAAGCCCTTAAGCGACGCCGCCTTTATTGAAAAGGCATCAGGTATCAAAAGCCGCTATGCGTTTGAGAAAAAGGGCATCCTTGATATCGACCGCATGCGCCCACTGATGGCAGAACGTCCCGATTCGGAACTGTCGCAACAGGCCGAAATGGCACTCAATGCGGCCAAAATAGCACTTGAGAGTGCGCAGAAGACCCCTGCTGATATTGACGTGGTCATTGTGGCCTGCGCCTATACGCAGCGTGCCTATCCGGCCATCGCCATTGAAGTTCAGGCGGCACTGGGTATCGCAGGATTTGGTTTTGACATGCTTGTTGCCTGCTCTGCTGCCACCTTTGCCCTGCACCGCGCCTACGAAATGGTAGCGACGGGCACAGCCCGCGCGGTCCTGGTTATCAATCCAGAGTTAACCTCACCGCAGGTCAACTATACCGACCGCGACAGCCACTTTATTTTTGGCGATGTGGCCACTGCCGTCGTGATTGAGGCAGAAGCCGGTGCGACAAGTCCGCACCAATACCAGATTTTGAGCACCAAGGCCGAAACCCAATTCTCGAATACGATACGATCGAACTTTGGCTACACCTCACGTGCGTCAGACGCGGAACCCTATAGCGCTGACAAATTGTTTCACCAAGAAGGCCGCAAGGTGTTTAAAGACGTTTGTCCCATGGCAATACGCCACTTAAAAGACCATCTTGCAGGCTTAGATTTAAACGAAGCCGCCGTAACGCGGTGGTGGTTACACCAAGCGAACATCAATATGAACCAACTGATTGTACGCAAATTGATTGGTAAGGAACCAGGTGGCGAAGACGCGCCCATGGTGCTTGCTGAATTTGCAAACACCGCATCAGCCGGATCTATTATTGCCTTTACACGCCACTCAGATGACTTGCCTGCGGGCAGCATCGGTGTCATTTGCTCATTTGGAGCTGGCTACTCAATCGGTAGCCTTATCGTCAAAAAACGTTAATTGAGGGAAAAATGACTACATCCAACCCAACCATCTATTACACCCTGACCGATGAAGCGCCAGCTTTAGCAACCGTATCGCTGCTACCTATCGTTCGCACCTTTACCTCTCAGGCGGGCATCAATGTTGAGCTCACCGACATCTCCTTGGCTGGACGTGTTTTGTCTGCCTTTCCTGAGCAGCTGTCTGAGCCACAGAAGGTGACAGACGGTTTGGCCTTTTTGGGCGACCTGACCCAGGACCCTGCTGCCAACATTATCAAGCTGCCCAACATCAGTGCCTCTATACCCCAGCTGAAGGCCTGTATTGCCGAACTACAGGGCCAGGGCTATAGCATCCCTAACTATCCAGAAGCGCCAAAGTCTGAAGCTGAATCCCAGACCCAAGCCCGTTATTCTAAGCTCTTGGGTAGCGCAGTAAACCCTGTCTTGCGTGAAGGCAACTCTGACCGTCGTGCACCCGCAGCGGTTAAGGCCTATGTCCGCAAGTTTCCCCATTCAATGGGTAAGTGGAGCAAGGCCTCTACCTCTCACGCTGACTACATGCGCGGCGGCGACTTCTTTTCAAGTGAGAAGTCGGTAACTGTTTCAGAAGCCACAGATGTTCGCATTGAATTTGTATCAGCCAGTGGCGTTGTTGAAGTTAAAAAAGAACTGCACCTAGAAAAAGGCGAAATCATTGACGGTATGTTTATGAGCTGCCGCAAGCTGCGTGACTTTTTTGAAGAAAGCCTACAGGACGCCAAAGACAGCGGCGTGATGTGGTCATTGCACGTCAAGGCAACCATGATGAAGGTATCGCACCCGATCGTTTTCGGCCATGCGGTCACCATCTTCTACAAAAAGTTATTTGAAAAGCATGGCAAGCTGTTTGCTGAGCTGGGTGTCAATCCCAACAACGGTTTGGGCAGCGTCTATGACAAGATCTCAACCCTTCCGCGTTCTAAGCAAGAAGAGATTGAGCATGACATTCAGGCCTGCTATGCAGACCGTCCAGAAATGGCCATGGTAGATTCGGTTAAGGGCATTGCTAACCTGCATGTACCCAGTGACGTCATTGTTGACGCATCCATGCCTGCCATGATCCGTTCGTCTGGAAAGATGTGGGGTCCTGATGGCAAGCTAAAAGACACCAAAGCGGTTATGCCTGAAAGCACCTACGCGCGCATCTACCAAGAGATGATCAACTTCTGCAAAACCAACGGTGCCTTTGATCCAACCACCATGGGTACTGTGCCAAACGTTGGTTTGATGGCGAAGAAAGCTGAGGAATACGGTTCACACGACAAGACCTTTGAAGAAACCGATAGCGGCATCATGC
>CAWUUZ010000291.1:0-4433 GCA_963925745.1 uncultured Pseudomonadales bacterium | reverse complement strand
CAAACGCCAGCAAGCCGACTGTGTCGCGGCTATGAAGGCATTTAACGCACCCTATTCGTTGATGATGGTCGAAATTGATAGCGCAGGCATGTACGACAGCGCTGTCGAGGAGCAGGGCAAAATATTTGTGTCAACGGAGTTAGGGGGTGGTGGAACATCAACAGCCAGCTCAAACGCGATAGCCAAAAGAGGCGTGAGAAACCTGTTGATCCATGCGGGCATTCTTCAAGGCACGTTGGAAACAGCGGAAAGCACCCTGTTGGATATGCCCGACGGCGATTGCTTTGTGTTTAGTGAAAGTGATGGCCTGTTCGAAGCCATGAAAAATCTGGGTGATGCGGTCGAAAAGGGTGACTTGCTAGCGCGTGTTTGGTCTGCAGATCGTACTGGGGTTGCACCCATGGATTACCATGCCAAACGAAGCGGTATCCTGACCTCTCGGCACTTTCCAGGTCTCATTCAAATGGGAGACTGTCTGGCCGTTGTAGCCACTGTGGTCTAAAAGGCTGCGGTGACAGCGTTAACCCGCCTAGACAGGCCTGACCCATTGTTTAAAACCCAAAAAAAGGACCTTCAATGAGGTCCTTTTTTATACCGTGCAAAAAACGTCAAGCAGGGTCAGACGGTTAATGGCTCACTGCCACTAGGCATCCAAACCCTGTTGCGGCAACTTGAGTTTTGACGCCAAGATAACCGCCTGTGTGCGGTTTTGAACACCGAGCTTTCTAAAAATCGCAGTGATGTGGGCCTTTACTGTCGCTTCCGAAATATGAAGGTCGTAGGCAATTTGCTTGTTCAACCTACCCTCAGTCAAATGCATGAGCACTTTAAATTGTTGGTCTGTTAGGGCTGCAACCCGTTTTGAAAAATCAGTTTCTACCTGTGACAACCGCCCTACTGCCATTTTGAGCGCCGGTGGCACCCAAACATCACCTGCCAAAACCGCACGAATCCCATCGATAAAGAGCTGTGCAGGACTGCTTTTGGGAATGAAACCAAAGGCACCGTAAGCGATTGAACGCTGAATAATAGCCGGATCTTCCATCGCCGATATCACGACAATGGGCAACGCTGGATAGTGTTCACGCAAGTGAATCAGTCCAAAAAATCCTTCGCTACCGGGCATATTCAGGTCTAACAACAACAGATCAGGCTCACCAGATGCCTCGATCAATGTTTTGACAGCGTCAATGGAGCCAGCAGCGTCGAGTTTGTCCTTTGGAAAGGATGCCCTAAGCGTGGTAGTGAGCGCGTCACGAAACAATGGGTGGTCATCTGCAAGTATAAATTTCAGCATGAGGTATCTGCGTTTATCGTATATGGGAGGGTCAATCCTATCTTGCAATCCAATAGGACTCAACTATGAAGTTCTCTGCTGCGGTACTAGATCAAGAAAAATCTGACGATTTCCATCGCCAGCTTTTTCTTGAGGGGTTTTCTTAGAAGTTTCTACGGTTGTCGATCAGCTCATCCACCACGGCAGGATCAGCCAATGTGGAGGTGTCACCCAATTCACCATATTCATTGGCAGCGATCTTACGCAGAATCCGGCGCATGATCTTACCTGAACGGGTTTTAGGCAATCCCGGTGTCCACTGAATCAAGTCTGGTGTCGCAATGGGCCCAATTTCTTTTCTTACCCAGGCAACCAACTCTTTGGTCAGTGCATCATCGGGATAGACACCACTCATGGGGGTGACATAGACATAGATGCCCTGCCCCTTCATGTCGTGTGGATAGCCAACAACTGCGGCTTCCGCAACAGCAGGGTGCGCTACCAAGGCACTCTCAATTTCTGCGGTTCCCAATCGGTGTCCAGACACGTTGAGCACGTCGTCTACGCGACCCGTGATCCAGTAGTACCCGTCAGCATCGCGGCGAACGCCATCACCTGTGAAATATTTTCCTTCATAGGCGCTGAAATAGGTTTGAATAAAGCGCTCGTGGTCACCGTAAATCGTACGCATCTGTCCAGGCCAGGAATCGACCAAGACCAAATTACCTTCGGCCTCGCCTTCCAGAACATTGCCATCGGCATCGACCAACTGTGGTTGAACACCAAAAAACGGTCTGGTAGCTGAGCCCGGTTTTAAGGCGGTCGCACCAGGCAACGGCGTGATCATGATGCCACCCGTCTCTGTCTGCCACCAGGTGTCCACAATGGGGCAACGAGATTCGCCAAATTTCTTGTAATACCAATCCCAGGCTTCTGGATTGATCGGCTCACCCACCGAACCCAGCAGTCGCAAGCTTTTTCGCGAGCTACTGGCGGTGGCTTCATCACCCTTACTCATGAGGGTACGGATGGCAGTAGGTGCGGTATAGAGAATGTTGACCTGGTGTTTGTCGATCACCTGCCCCATACGACCACTGTCTGGATAGGTAGGTATGCCTTCGAACATCAGGGTTGTGGCGCCGTTCGCAAGTGGACCATAAACGATATAGGAGTGGCCGGTTACCCAACCAACGTCTGCAGCACACCAGTAGATGTCGCCATCATGGTAGTCAAATACATACTGGTGGGTCATGGCTGCATAGACCAGATAGCCACCCGTGGTATGCAAAACGCCCTTGGGTGTACCTGTAGAGCCATAGGTGTACAGAATGAACAGCGGATCTTCTGCATTCATAGGCTCAGCAGCACAGACAGTCGACGCATGCGCTACCGCATCGTGGTACCAAACGTCTCGGCTGTCATCCCAATCGATTTTTCCACCCGTGCGTTTTACGACCAGCACATGGGTTACTGTGGTAATGGAAGGGTGTTCCATGGCCTTATCAACGTTGGCCTTTAGCGGAACGGCTTTAGAACCGCGCAAACCCTCATCTGCCGTGATAACCAGTTTGGCGTCACAGTCGATAATGCGGCCAGCCAGTGCTTCTGGCGAAAAGCCACCAAACACAATGGAGTGAACCGCGCCAATACGTGCACAGGCCAACATGGCAAAGGCCGCCTCAGGGATCATCGGCATGTACAGTGTCACGCGATCGCCCTTGGTCACACCCATCTCTTTCATGGCATTGGCAAGCTTACACACCTCGGCATGAAGCATGTTGTAGGTAATATTTTTGTCTACCCTTGGGTCGTCGCCTTCCCAAATAATGGCGGTCTGATCGCCACGGGTTTCAAGGTGTCGGTCAATACAGTTATAGGCGACATTGGTCACACCATCCGCATACCACCGGACATGTAGGTCACTTTTTTCAAAGCTCACATCCTTCACTTCGGTATAGGGCGTGAACCAATCTATCCTTTTTCCCATCTCTCCCCAAAAGCCAACGTTATCCTCTACAGAGCGTTTGTACATCGACAAGTAGGTGTCATTATCAATGAATGCATTCGCCTTACTGGCATCCAATACGGGGTATACGAGAGAATCGGTCATGGTCAACCTCACTGTTATTGTTTTCGTGAATTCAGAGGCGGCATAGGCAATCCGCAATTGCCGTTCATTATGCACAGATAATGCCGACCAGATTAATTAGACCATGGTAGAGAGGTGGTTTTCAGCAGTGGGATAGAAGCAACAGAGCGTCAAAAAAGCTGTGGTGTTATTCACGCTGCTGTTTGATTTTTTCAAGTGACCGATAATATTTCATTTTTGTCGCACTCAGGGCGAGCCCGACAATGTCTGCAATTTCTTTTAGGTCTAATTCGCCAATAAACCTCAGGCTCAATATCTGGCGCTCTTGATAGCTTAGACCCCGGATAAGCGTGCCAAATTCTTCCGAGTCAGGTTCTAGAGCAGGCTCATATTCGGGTTCAGCCTCTATTTGTCCCTGCAACAACTCTTTGATTTGCCGTTCGCGTTTGATTTTCTCATGGCGGGTGTTACAGCGGTTGATCGCGATGGTTGTCAGCCAGGTACGAAACGCAGACTTTCCTTCAAAGGCAGGCAAAGCTTTGTAGACACGCACCAACACCTCTTGCAGCACATCCTGACTCTCATCAGCGTCTTTCAGCGACGCAAAGATCAACCGATACAAATACGATTGATGCCGTTTCATCAAAAGTTCGTAGGCTGTTGCACGATACGGTAATTCGCGTTGGGCTTGCTCCACCAACGCGACATCGTTTAGGTGAGAAGGATCCGTCATAGGGTTTAAGGGTGGATCTTAAAAGACCCCTTAATCAGCAGATGGTTGGGAATGCTCAGTAACGCACCATCGGCAAGCTGTATGCGGGTTTTCATGGTGCCCACTTCTTCAACCACACCTATCTGCCCTTCAAACTCAAGCCGCTCACCGGGCTGCAGCATTTCTCGGGCGTAGACGCCTGACACGATGTCATTAGACAGACTACGGGTGCCTAGCCCCAGCGACAATGCGCCAGCCAGAGCCATGGCTGCCAGGACAATAATGATGACGGAATTGAGCAAGAGGGTTTCAATTTCAAGTTCACCGATCGCCAGAGACAACACGATGATGATGAT
>CAWUUZ010000290.1:0-8193 GCA_963925745.1 uncultured Pseudomonadales bacterium | reverse complement strand
GCTGAGGTACTGATGGTGCCCGACCGGCGCAGTTGCGCCCGAATGCGTGCGCTCAATTCTCTGGGAGAAAAGGGTTTGGCGATATAGTCGTCTGCACCGGCATCCAAGCCCGTGACCTGGCTGTCTTCTCCGGCCTTTGCTGTCAGCATAATGACCGGCACCTGACGTGTCGCTTCATCGCGCCTCAGACGCCGTAACAGTTCCAGTCCCGTCGTGCCAGGCATCATCCAATCGAGAATAATGATGTCAGGTTTATGATCATGAATCATGGTAAAGCCGGTGCTCGCATTATTCGCAGTGAGCACCTGATAGCTTTCAAGTTCCAACATCATTTTGATCATATCCGTGATGGCGCTTTCGTCATCTATAACCAATACACTGGGTTGATCCAAGGTTACATGCTCCAATAAACGGTCAAGGGGTCGCCCATGAGCTGGCATTATAGGACAGTTGGCACCTAAAATAATGCTTAAAAATGCAACAGCGTGACTGCATTTGTGGATGTTTCAAGAAATGATACAGTCATGGGAAGCTCCCTTGATGCATACCCGCTGCATTTTGAGATGATTATTGAAAGTTACATGCCTAACTAAGAGAGGAATAAAAATCATGGCAGTGATCACTATTCAACCGCTCACACCGGTGCACTACGAAGAATGGCTGTCCCTATTTGAGGGGTACGCAGACCATTATCAATTTACGCTCTCTGCCAACAGTATCGCAACAACCTGGGGTTGGTTGATGAATGGCAGTCATCCCACTATGGGGCTTGTTGCCGTTCTTGATGACAGTCTGGTCGGTTTTGCCCATTGCCGTGCCATGCCAAGTCCACTGCGGGGACAGGAAATTGGTTTTCTAGACGATTTGTTTGTTGATCCAGAGTGCCGCGGTATGGGCGTTGCTGAAAAGCTCATAGCAGCAGTAAAGGAAGAGGGGCAAGACCAGGGTTGGCCAGTGATTCGTTGGATTACCCGAGACAACAACTACCGAGCAAAGGCGCTCTATGACCAGTTGTCATCGAAAACCAACTGGGATCTCTATGAAATGAGTTGTGACCTCTAACGCAGAAGCACTTGCGACACATAAAAAAGGACGCACCAGCGTCCTTTTTTGTGATTGTCTGTCGTTGATGCCTAACCGACAGGGCACATTAGTCTAAGCCAACCCACCACTCGGTTTGTTCTGGCAGGTCCTGAAGATCGATTGCTTGCCCCATGATCGGCGTCAATAGCTGTACATTGGCCTGCTTGGCCAAGGCGGCGATCTTGATAAAGGGATCATCCCAACTGTGCAATGACAGGTTAAAGGTACCATTGTGGATGGGCACCAAGACCTTTCCCTGTAGGTCTTTAAAGGCTTGGATAGTTTCCTCAGGCATCATGTGAACGCCACGCCACAGGGTGTTGTAAGCCCCTGTTTCAACAAAGGCCATGTCAAAGGGGCCGAGCCGATCTCCGATGTCTTTGAATCCGTCAAAGTATCCAGAATCACCGCTAAAAAAGAGGTTCTGACCAGCACCCGATATGGCCCAAGAATTCCACAGGGTGGTATCGCGATCGCCAATGGCGCGTCCGGAAAAGTGTTGGGCGGGTGTTGCCGTCAAGGTCACTTGCGCCAGCGTGATGGCTTCCCACCAATCCAACTCAGTGACATTGGCTTCGTCTGCACCCCATTTCACCAGATCACTCCCTACACCCAAGGGCACAATAAAGTGATCTACCTTAGCCAAAAGTTTCAGAATGCTGTCTTTGTCTAGATGGTCGTAGTGGTTGTGCGACAGAATGACACCCTTGATCGGGGGCAGGTCCGCTAAAGAAATAGGTGGTTGGTGAAAACGTTTTGGGCCCATAAACTGAAAGGGCGAGGCGCGTTCTGAAAACACCGGATCAGTCAGCCAAAATTCACCTGCCATCCACAACAACAGGGTGGAATGCCCCAAGCGGTAAATCATGGTTTTGTCGACGGGCAACGCGGCCAAGGCTTCCTTGGTCAGTGTCATCACAGGTATTGGGCTGGTTGGTGTTGTACGCGGATGCTTTACAAAGAGGTATTCCTTTAGCATGGCACCGGCACTGTGAATGCTCGCCTCCATGGCAGGCTGCGCATTAAAAAACTTGCTGCCGTTATATCGGGGCGATTTCTGGATGGCATCTTCATTGATCGAACGTGATGCGGTTAGCGAGAATAGGGTCATACCAACTCCAAAAACCAGTGTGAATAAAGACAGAAAAACCGTTTTTTTATAAGCCATCGTTACACCTTTTAAGGCCAAACTCCCCAGACAACAGAATTCGGGGCCTGCGCAAAGCAGTGGGCAAAAGTCGCAGCCAAACACCAAAAGGGTGCGCGCCTGAGCGCTGCATTCTATCGCATCCCCGACAAGCCACTGTTAAAAACTGTGTATTTCTATCGTAAAGAGGGTGGTTGGGTTTGTAGCAGATAGCGGGGTCAAAATAGAGAACATCGTCACAGGGTGCACAAATATTCCCCGCCTTCTAAACAAAAAATCCGTTTTAAATTGTCTGTGATCAATACCCTTGCTACAAACTCTGGAAGACTACCTGCTGCTCACCAAAATGCTATTGGGATGACCCTATGATCGATGACAGTTCAGATATACCCAGAAAGCTTTCTCAAATGAAAAGCAATTTGAATAAGGACTTTCCCGCTGTGCATCGCATTGCGATCGCGACCTATCATGCTGAGCGCGATACCTTGCAAACCTATTTTTATGATGAAGATGTCGACAGTCAGCTTCAAAACTATGAAGCGCCCATGCAAAAGTGTCTGTCACTGCAAAAGCTGGTAGCGACAAAATCTGAACGCGTCATCAACGACCTCAGCGATTTTAAAGGGCCATCCCATTTTCATACCGAAGTAATCCGCCAAGCGGGTTATAGGTCCAGCTTCAGCGTGCCCCTTATGGTGAATGGGCAGCTACATGGATTCCTCTTTGCCAACTCCCGACAGTTGGGTGTTTTTACCCCAGAGTTGGTCGAGCGGCTCAAACTCATCAGCACCATTATTGCGATGATGATGCACCAGAATTATGAAAAACTACGGGTATTACGGTCCTCGATTGACTCGTTAAAAATTATCGGCAGCCACACAAATCCAGAAGCCGCCGAGCGGTTGCAACGCACAGCGCGCTACACACTGCTCATTTCGCGTCACTTGGCAGACAAATACCAATTCAACGATATCTATATCGATTTTATGTACCTGTACGCCTCCCTGCATGACATTGGCCAGATCAAAGTGCCTGACACCATCCTGTTAAAGAAAGGGACTTTGACAGAAGATGAAACCCTGATCATGCAACGCCACACCAAGTCGGGTTTGAAATTGGTTGAAAAGTTAATCGACATCTACGGACTGGATGAGCTTCCCTATATCAATATTCTGACCGCGATGGTGCATTCACACCACGAAAAAATGGATGGCAGCGGCTACCCAGAGGGACTCGTCGGCGACGACATTCCTATCGAGGCGCGGATTGTTGCCGTAGCGGATATTTTGGATGCCCTGTTATGTGAAAGACCCTACAAGCGCGCCTTGTCTATCGAAGAGGCGATGCGAGAATTGCGGGCCATGTCAGGATCGAAAATTGACGCAGACTGTGTTGACGCTCTGGTCCAGAGTCGCAATGAAATTCAAGCCATTCGTGAGGATTTCGCTGACCAGGTCATCATGTTTCACAATGGCGATGTGGCCAGCGTGTCGGCAGCCTTGCTGAACAAAAATCGTTCTGTGCGTAGCGCCGAAGTCTAGGGTGTTCGCAGCCAGCTAAGCTGGTATGGCATCGAATATAATCTGTGAATCAGGCCGTTAGTTGATACCTCCAAAAGAGTCGTTACACTGAAGACACTAACGATTGAGGAACGCACCATGAAACTGGCCTGTCATAAATCCTTCTGGGAAGCAGATTGCGAAACGGTCGCGCACCTTGTGACCCTGCTAGATACGGTGAAACACGAAGGCTATCAGGGCACCGAGTTGTTTCTGCCCTTTTATGACCTAGACGCTGAAACCACCCTCAAGGAACACCGGTCTCGTGGATTGAACCTGATTGCAGGCATTGCCACTCAGGGTCTCACTCCCAGGGGCCATATTCACAGTTTGGAACGGCAGGTTGAGCGGGCGGTGACTTACGAACCCCTGTTGATCAACTGCCACACTGGGCGAGACATCTTTAGCCTCGAAGACAACCTCCGCATTTTTGACCGCGCACTCGAGCTTGAGGCGCAATATGGGGTCATGATCACCCACGAAACCCACCGCACCAGACCTACCTATTCAACGCTCATGACCGAGCAGATTCTAGCCGCATTACCCGCGTTAAAACTCAATCTAGACATCAGCCATTGGATGGTGGTGCACGAATCTGACCTCTCGGACCAGACCGAACGGGTAACACAGTTGATTCAGAACGCCTGGCATATTCATGCCCGGGTGGGCTATGAAGAGGGCCCGCAGGTATCCGATCCAGCCAGTCCGCTGTGGGAAGCACAGCTGCAAAACCACCTGAATTGGTGGCAGCTGGTCGTCGATGTCGCCCAGGCACGAAAACAGTCGGTTCTGACCGTTACCCCTGAGTTTGGTCCCTATCCCTATGCACAGGTAAACCCCACAACAGGCAAGCCGTTAACCGATATTTGGCAGGCCAATTTGTTTATGAAGCACACCCTGTTTGAGCAACTGCGGTTGGCCTAAAGGCGCTATAGAATTTCGTAAAGTTCCAATGGCAGGCCATCGGGGTCAGGAAAAAACGTGAACCGCTTACCCGTCAGTTCATCAATACGGACGGGCTCGACACTGACGCCTTTACCGACCAATTCTACGACCGCGCTATCCAAATCCGACACGCTAAAAGCCAGATGGCGCAGCCCGCAACTTTCGGGTGTTGACGGCCTCGGTGGCGGCGTTGGAAATGAAAACAACTCAATCTGTGTCCTGTCAGGTAACTGCAAATCGAGCTTGTAGGAATCTCGCGCGGCGCGATAGGTTTCGGCCACCACGGTCGCGCCAAGGATGTCGGTATAAAACCGCTTCGATACCCCATAGTTCGAACAAATGATAGCGATGTGGTGTATCCCTAATAGGCCTTTCATAGCTGGCGCCCCCATATCTGTCTCGCAATGAGATTGATGATACAGAGAAAGGCAGAGAAAGGCAGGGAAAGGCAGATGGGGCCAGATATCAATCCAGTATCCAGCATCTAGGTCATTGACTGTGCATCGATCTATCAGAAAACCCAGTGCCTATGATTGTTAGCGCCAGTGTCGTTATTCATCGCCATTATTTCCGGATACCCTCAAAGCAAAGGCGCTCTTTTTCAATGGCTTTAATCATATATTTTTTGAAGATTTTAATTCGGGATGAGCGTCTTAAATCAGGGTGCATCAGCCACCATAACCCAAGATGATGCTTTTTCTGAGGTTCAACTACCCGTTCCAGATCTGTCTCCCTGTCGCCTAAATAACAGTGCAAATATGCAATTCCCAGTCCGGCCTTTATTGCAGCCAAGGTCATATGGCCATCGTAAGTGTAGATTTGATGCGTCGCTGCATCACAACTTTGACTTGTCAAACTGCGATGAAAATCACAGCATTCAGCGCCAATCCAGCTAGGTTCGAGACCCGCCGTTTTTTGATTGTGCACATACTGTTTTTGGCCATAAACAGCTGAAGATACCGTTAAGATGCGTTTTCCAATCAAGGTATCGACAGGTGCATTGGTGAGGCGGATCGCAACATCGGCTTCTCGCTGCGCCAGGCTGGCGGTTGAACTGGAACCCTTTATGTGTAACTGGACCCTGGGGTATTGCGCAATAAACTGGGCAAAAATCGGCATCAAAATGTCTGAAGCCATTTCACTTGTAACAGCCACTACTATCTGTCCTTCGCAATCCATATCGTCGATATGAAGTTGGCTGTCGATGTTAATCGCTTCTGCTTCCATTTTGAACGCTGAGTCGTAAACCTGCTGTCCAACTTCAGTGAGCGTAAGGCCGGTTCTCTTGTGGTCAAACAAGGGGCTACCAGCGACATTGTCCAATTTCTGCAACCGTCGGGAAACCGTCGAATGTTGAACCTTGAGGAACTTTGCAGCACCACTAATCGACTTTGAACGCACAACAGCCAGGAAAAATTTGAGGTCATCCCAATTCATATTTCAGTCCCTTGGGTTATTTGCGCACATGTGATTTGCACAAATCGAGCATTGAATGTGGTGGTTTTTCGGCTAAGTTAATACCGTACTAAAGCTAGAACCTATCAGTTGATTTATCAAGTTGCCCAGAAAAGGGTTGGTAATGGCGACCACATGAATCACCCATACCCAACAAAAGGGGTGCACACCATGTATGTAGATATTCATACAGACCATGGGAAACATTTACATTTTGAAGTGCCGCATGTCATAGCGACATTGAAATCATTTGCGAACAAATTGTTGCCGCATAAAAAGGCCAAAAAGCAGACTGTTGATGTCTATAGCAGTCAAAACTTTCATGCAGATGAAGCGTTCAAAAGCCGTCATAGCAGAACCTATATTGGGCCCCTGTGAGTTCACATTGGATATCAAAATAACAAGGCAAATGACCGCTGGGCAATTCAGAATTCTGTAACTGTCGAACGGCTAAATCCAGGATTGAAAAGCACGATGGCTAGTTGCGATCTATAGTTAGATAAAGTGCCGCGATAAATCGTCCTGAACTACAGGAATAGCGGATATGACACCCCCTCGGTGGTTGATTCAGCACGGATTCATTCTTGATGTACCGTCATATCCGATAACAGGCATCATAGGCCTAAGGAGCACAGGATATGAAGGGATTCACGGTACCCATTGAAGGCGGTTGCGGTTGCGGCCATGTGCGTTACACCCTCGTCGACGAACCCTTGATAGTGCATTGTTGTCATTGCCGTTGGTGTCAGCGACAATCGGGCTCCGCCTTTGCTATCAATGCATTGTTTGATGCGAAACATGTCGTCGTGACCAAAGGCTTTGTAAATGAGATTATGACACCTTCCCCCAGTGGATTAGGGCAAACAATCGCCCGCTGCCCAGAGTGTCATGTGGCTGTCTGGAGCAATTACAACATGGGTGGTCTACGAGAAAAAATTCGATTCATTCGGGTCGGAACCCTGGATAATCCTGATTTATTGCCTCCGGATATCCATATTTATACTGAATCAAAGCAACCTTGGGTCATTTTGCCGCCACAGGATAAAGCGGTAGAAGCGTTTTATGAATTTAAAGACGTCTGGTCTGAAGCAAACTTCATCAGGCTTCAAGCAATGCAGAAAGCGCACAGGGCTGAATCTGAAAACCGCTGAGATGGCAACGCATCGGCCAATGCATCGGCGCAGCGCCAAGCGATAACCGGCTACTCGGCATGGTCGTCAACTTCCAAGTAGGCCTCAAGAATGGTTTTGCTGCGACCACTGGGGTCACTGCGCAGTCTCTTGGCATAATGCTTGATGAGCTTTGCCCGATAGGATTGATGATCGCTGTTGGTGCTGTCCCACATCGCCCCTGTCACACTCACCGGAATACCCTGGGGGTCAGCGCCATGCCACCGCGCATAGATCACTTCATATTGGCGGCCTTTCTCAGTTATCAGGCTTTCACTGCGTAACTCGAAGCGTTGCCCATGTAAGTACTCACGTAAATCAAACTGGCTGGTGCTGGGACAAAAAATAAAGTCGATTGACTGATGTGGATGTCGCGCGGTGATTTTCTGCAACATCGACACCGTATGTTCACCACCCACACCTGCCAAGACAAGCAGATGCCGTGCATCGGCTGCCAACAGCAGGTCGCCCGCATCTGCCGCCAAGGTCTGATAGGTCGCCGTTGGAAACTGTTTGAGACTGTCATCAAGTTGGGCAATCAGATGGGGCAGCTGGTCTACAAACACCACCACATCGCACAGCCTGTGATTCACAATCTGCATACCCAGATAACCGTGGTCGCAACAACAATCCCAAATCCGATCATAACGCACGCCGGACTCTGCACCGGCAATCACATCAAATATGGCCTGTAGACGCGCGCCCAAAAGCCCCAAGGAAACCGTGGGAACAGGCGTCGAATCTGTTGGTGTTGTTATGCTGTCTGGCAGAGGCGGCATGCGGCGCTCACAAAGGTGGATAATAGAGCCGGTATTATAGGGTGACTGGGGTCTAT
>CAWUUZ010000289.1:0-2709 GCA_963925745.1 uncultured Pseudomonadales bacterium | reverse complement strand
ATCAGCAACCATAGCTTCGGTAGTGATCATTAAACCGGCAATAGAAGCCGCCGCTTGCAACGCAGTACGCGTTACCTTAGCTGGGTCAAGAATACCCATTTCGATCATGTCGCCATACTCACCAGAACCCGCATTGTAGCCAAAGTTACCAGAACCTTGCTTAACCTTGTCAACAACCACAGACCCTTCTTCACCGGCATTCTCTACGATTTGACGCAAAGGTGCTTCCATCGCGCGGAATGCCAACTTGATACCCACGTTTTGGTCTTCATTGTCACCCTTTAGGTCTACAACGAGGCCCAATGCGCGAATAAAGGCAACACCACCACCCGCTACTACGCCTTCTTCTACAGCAGCACGGGTTGCATGTAATGCATCGTCAACACGGGTCTTTTTCTCTTTCATTTCCATTTCGGTTGCAGCGCCAACCTTGATGACAGCAACGCCGCCAGCCAATTTAGCAACACGCTCTTGCAACTTCTCTTTGTCGTAATCAGAAGAAGAATTCTCGATCTCACCTCGGATTTGATCAACACGAGACTTGATTTCAGCAGCTGTACCAGCGCCGTCAACAATAATGGTGTGTTCTTTGGTCAGTGTCACACGCTTCGCTGTACCCAAATGCTCTAGGGTTGCAGTCTCTAAGCTCATGCCAATTTCTTCAGAAATCACGGTACCGCCGGTGATAATAGCGATGTCTTGCAACATGGCTTTGCGACGGTCGCCAAATCCAGGTGCCTTTGCAGCAGCAACCTTAACAGTGCCGCGCATGTTGTTGACAACCAGGGTTGCCAACGCTTCACCTTCAATGTCTTCTGCAATGATCATCAATGGACGGCCAGCCTTAGCTACGCCTTCCAAGATCGGGATCAAATCACGGATGTTGCTGATTTTCTTGTCGACCAACAGGATATAAGGGCTATCCAGTTCTGCGGACATGGTGTCAGTGTTGGTCGTGAAGTAGGGTGACAGGAAGCCACGGTCAAACTGCATACCTTCAACAACATCAAGTTCATCTGCAAAGCCATTACCTTCATCAACGGTAATCACGCCTTCTTTGCCGACTTTTTCCATGGCCTGAGCAATCAAATCGCCGATGGTGCTGTCGGAGTTAGCAGAAATCGTACCGACCTGAGCAATTGCCTTGGTATCAGTACAGGGAACTGAGATGTTTTTAAGCTGTTCAACAACGGCTGCAGACGCTTTGTCGATGCCGCGCTTCAAATCCATTGGATTCATGCCCGCAGCAACCGCTTTCAAGCCTTCATTAACCAGTGCCTGCGCCAATACGGTCGCAGTGGTTGTTCCGTCACCGGCTTCATCATTGGCCTTAGAAGCAACTTCCTTGACCATCTGTGCGCCCATGTTTTCGAACTTGTCTTTTAATTCGATTTCTTTGGCAACAGTAACACCGTCTTTGGTCACAATAGGTGCGCCATAAGACTTGTCGATAACGACGTTACGACCCTTGGGGCCAAGCGTTACTTTTACAGCGTCGGCCAAAAGGTTGACACCTTTCTGCATCTTAACGCGTGCTGAATCACCAAATTTTACATCTTTTGCTGACATGTTATTTCTTCCTTCAATACTGTGTGTTGAACAAAAACGGTCTGTTTACTTTTCCATCACGCCAAAAATTTCACTTTCTTGCATGATCAACAATTCTTCACCATCAACCTTGATGGTCTGGCCAGAATACTGACCAAATACCACAACATCACCTACCTTCAGATCCAGTGGACGCAGCTCGCCGCTGTCAAGTAGACGACCGTGTCCGACAGCCAGGACTTCACCCTGCTGTGGCTTTTCCTTAGCACTGCCTGGCAAAACGATACCACCGGCTGTTTTGGTCTCTTCTTCTTTACGACGAATGACCACACGATCATGTAATGGACGGATATTCATGTACTTTTCTCCTTAGCAAAAAGTAATCAACAACAAACAAAGGGGCGCAATCCTTTAACAAAGAATTGCTATAAAAGTTTCACAAGAGATGGGGTTCTAACACGAAAATTCAATGCCAAAAGCCAAAATTATTTTTCATCGTCTATCGACTTGTATTCGGCATCTATGATGGTTTGTCCTTCACGCCCCTCTGTAGACCCAAAGGGGCCTCGGTGCATGCTCCAACTGGGAGAGGATGGCGTGTGTTTTGCCACCCAAGAACCAACCGTTGTGGCAGCTACCAAACCGCGGAGCGGTGAGAGCAACAGCAATCCGATGGCGTCTGAAATAAAGCCCGGGATAAACAACAACAGGCCCGCCAACACCACCAATACGGCCTCAACGAGGTCTCGTGCAGGTGAACGGCCTTCAGCAGCCGCTATCTGTGCGTTTCTGAGTACCTGAGCACCCTGACGCATCATGATATTGACACCCAAGAAAGCAGAACCCACGATGAGTAGAATCGTCGTCAAGGTGCCTATCTGACTGCCCACTTCGATCAGAACAGCCAACTCCAAAGCAAAAAATATCAAACCGAAAAACACTAATGGCATGAACCTATCCTGTGAGTGGTTACCCTACTGATATTGGGCGTATTTCTGGATAATCAATCCCTGAAATTATTGAATTGCAGGGGCTGGTCAAACTCAACGTGTCTCAAAAAGGCAATCACCTCTTGCAGGTCATCCCGTTTTTTGCCGGTGATACGTAACTGGTCGCCCTGTATCGCCGCCTGTACCTTGAATTTTTGTTCCTTGATCATCT
>CAWUUZ010000288.1:0-3138 GCA_963925745.1 uncultured Pseudomonadales bacterium | reverse complement strand
ATGCTGTTCATTGAAATCTTGCCCAATATAGGCACCAGCTGACCGCGAATCAATATCGCGCTGCGCCCAAAATAACTGCGTTTGATGCCATTAGAATAACCCAGTGAAATATTGGCAAGACGGCGATCTTGCGATATGACTGTTGCACGGTCATATCCAATGGTGCTGCCTTTGGGGTAGGTTATTAGGTTGGTAATTCGAGATTTCAATTGCATGGTAGGTTTAAAGCCAAGTTCTGGCTTCAATATGCCATACATAATCGCACCGCAACGGTATAAATCGGTCGTTATCTCTTGCTCGGAAACAAGGGTTAATGAACTGCCTGCATGTACCTTTACGTCGTTTCGATTTAGCTGACTGTTGGTAAATATCCACTGTAGGTCTGTTTGAAAATGCAGATTACTGGCTTTTAGTTCGTCAATGACATTTGCGCGCTATGCCAACGGAATTGCGGGTTCTGATCCGTTTATGCCAGCTGAGATGAAAACTGCGCCCGAGATCGTCGTGCCAGCACAGTTCATAGCTGCAGGTAAATTTCTGCCCACATGCCCGCAGTCAGCCACTGATCTTTACACTGCAATCTGGACCGGATTGCTGAAGTAAACAGGTCAGTTAAAACAACAGGGACGGGGCCGTATGATGCCCCGTCCCTTTCATTCAACCGCCCATAAAGATCGATACCCCTGTCGCTAACCAGACCCCATGAGCGGCGCAGCGCTGGACTTGTTAACACGATATCCGCCAGCGAGTATCTTACAAACGACCAACCACCCGGTGTGATCATAAAACCCTTTGCAGAGGATTTATCCTATGAATTTGCCTTGGTTTTTCGTGCAGAATGGGAAAAAAGCAAAACGGTTGAACTGCTAACGCATGCCATTGAGAATGGTTGAACGGCCCCCGAAAGAGTCCTTCTAGCGCTCAGATTTGCATTGAATAGATGCGACCCTTTATAGGGGTAGAGGAGAAACCCCATAGGGATCGGTCAGCACATCGGCATCTGTCGCGCTGTATCTATTGGTGTGACAGGTTTATCATGCATGGTGTTGTAGAGCATCGCATAATTCAAAGATCTGTATTCAGTTGGGTGCACCGCCAGTCGGTAGTGCCCTTCAATAGCCACGCATCACTTGGGTAAAGAGAAACACGGGAGTTAGATATGATCAGGCTATTTTTGTTTGCTGTTGTGCTGTTCGCGATATGGCTGTTTATTAGAAAGCTGACCAGACAGGCAACCTTTGAGGACGCAAGAACAATAGGTCTGCAAATAGCAGGGGAGCACATTCAGAACCCCATCCTCTATGAAGATTATCTACAGGCGACCAGAATTCCTGAGGAGCAACTGGACGCAATGATCGAGCGTGAGGACATTCCCTCCTATCGCTGGCGGCAGTATACCTTCGTTGAAAATCGTGAATTGATAAAAGCCCGTCGGTAGACTTTGGTGATGGCCTGCTGAGGCAGGCTAGCACAAGCACTATGGGCGCGCGTGACCCTGCAATAAGGGTGGCATTTCTTCCAACAAAAAGTTAATCAGCGTGCGCGTTTTGGCGGGCATAAAGGCCCGTTCTGGAAAAATTGCGTACATGGGTAATCCCCCAATGGGCTGATAATCCTGCACTAGGGCAACCAAATACTTAAAATATGATGCGAAGAAAATTAGATACGGCATAAAGTTAAATGCCTGCCCTGCGTCCCTCGTTGCCAAACGCCGCTACCAAGAAAAGCACCGTTGGCGCATTCATAATTGTGACGCAGTTCACATTTCTTTATACTGTCCCTAACAGAAATACCTCAAGCAACTCACCTAGCGAGTCGTTACAGTGAAACCAGAATGGCGCTATTGGTGAGTCTCGATGTCATTTTTCATTGGGGCGAAAACGAAAAAGCGTCCAGTGTTTCCCGTATTCTTTGTCAAACGTGCCGTTGCCTAACAATGAACAACGACGTAAATATCTGTGCATTTAAGTAGGGTTATCTGAAAAATGAATATTGTTATTGTAGGTGGTGGTGCTGGTGGTCTTGAATTGGCTACCCGATTGGGGCGCAAGTTTGGGCGTAAAAAACAACATAACATCACGCTCATTGACCGCAACAATACCCACTTGTGGAAGCCGTTGTTGCATGAGGTTGCCAGTGGTAGTTTGGATACCGGTGTTGATTCGATCAGTTACCGCGCACACGCTTATAATCACAACTTTAAGTTTAATCTAGGGTCACTGAGTGGCATCAACCGCGAGCAAAAAACCATTACCCTCGCGTCGTTGAGCGATGAAGAAGACGCGGAAGTACTTCCAGAACGTAAATTGAACTACGATTATTTGGTGTTGGCACTGGGCAGTGTCACCAATGATTTCGATACGCCTGGCGTGCGGGCCAACTCAATATTTCTTGATGCTCCAAACCAGGCTGAACGCTTTCACCGCAGGCTCTTAAATGGCTTGCTTAAGCTGAATAAGCGTGCTGAAACCAATGCGGACTCAGTATTCAGAATTGCCATTGTTGGCGGTGGTGCGACTGGTGTCGAGTTATCAGCGGAATTGCACCATACCTTTAATACCATGAAAGCCTATGGCCTGAGTGAGTTGAAGTCTGAACAGTTGCAGATTTCTTTGATTGAAGCTGGGCCACGCATTTTACCTGCGCTACCAGAACGTATATCGACATCAGCCCATAAAGAACTGCTAGGACTGGGGGTGGATGTTATGACCAATACGCAGGTCGCCAGTTCTGAGCCCGGTTTGTTTATCACCAAAGACGAACAGCGTATTGAAGCAGACGTATTGGTCTGGGCAGCCGGTATCAAGGTACCCGACTATTTTGCACAGATGAGTGATTTGGAAACCAACCGAATCAACCAATGGAAAGTCAAACCCACGTTGCAAACCACCCTAGACGACACCATTTACGCGCTCGGAGATTGTGCTAACTGCCTTATGGCAAATGGCAAGCCAGTCCCGCCAAGAGCGCAGTCGGCCAATCAGATGGCCAAGCATGTGGCACTGAATTTATCGCTTCAGCTGGCTGGGAATGCCCACTTAAAGGACTATGTCTATAAAGACTATGGGTCTTTGGTCAATCTGAGTCGTTATTCTACGGTTGGCAGCCTGATGGGCAGTCTGACGCAGGGAAGTATGA
>CAWUUZ010000287.1:0-2640 GCA_963925745.1 uncultured Pseudomonadales bacterium | reverse complement strand
GGGCTATGTTTGGACCTTGGACAGTTCCGGTGTGACCAACGACCGCCACTACTGCTATGGTCTTGCCTTTGTAGTCCTGGCTTTTGCATCGGCTCACCAGCAAGGTGACACTGAGGCAAAGAACGATCTATATCGCGTTTGGCAGCTGTTAGAAGACCATTTCTGGCAAGCGGATATTGGGCTCTATGCCGATGAGATCAGCAACGACTGGCAATTTTTGGACCCCTATCGCGGTCAGAATGCCAATATGCACTGCTGCGAAGCCTTTATACGGGCGTATGAGGTGACTGGGGATAGCCAGTTTTTAGACCGTGCAATGGCATTGGCACACACCATCACCATTACCCTGGCACAAACATCCGATGGCTTTATTTGGGAACATTTTTATCCAGACCTCAGCATCAATTGGGATTACAACCGAGAGGACCCTAAAAATCTGTATCGGCCTTGGGGATTTCAGCCGGGTCACCAAACCGAGTGGTCAAAATTGTTACTCCAGCTGTATCAGCACCGGCCTGATGCTTGGCTGTTAGCGCGCGCTCGCGCACTCTTCGACACAACCATGCCCATTGCATGGGACAAAACGCATGGCGGATTGATTTACGGATTTGCGCCTGACAAGGCACCCTGTGATACCGAAAAATATTTTTGGGTTCAGGCTGAATCCCTGGCTGCGGCTGGGTTACTGGCAGTCATCACGGGAGAAGCCGCTTACTGGCACTGGTATGAAAAGCTGTGGCACTACAGCTGGGACCACTTTGTAGACCATGACGCGGGTGCCTGGTTTCGGGTGCTCACTGAAGACAACCAGAAAATCAGCAACCGGAAAAGCGAAGCAGGGGCAAAGTGCGACTATCACACGGTGGGGGCCTGCGCACTGCTCTTTCGGGTTTTGAAGCCCGCCTAAAATGGCAGACCACCATCACAAAAGGCGCCATAGGGCGCCTTTTTTGGGTTTTGGGATATTGGGTCACTCTGGGTCAGTTCCGACAGGTTTATCTAGCGGTTTTCGTCCGAGGATGGCTCCAATACCAGCACCAATCCCAGCACCCATACCAGCACCCATACCAGCGCCAATACCAGCGCCAATAGCAATACCAAGCGCAATCCACAGCCCCACATCGTCAGCCAAACGGCCAATCACTGCACCAACAACAACGCCCATGCTTGTTCCAATGGCGATTGCTTTTCCTCGTCTGGGTAGCGGATCGTTGTCGCTCATAGGTGCGTCCTTAGCGGTTGGGTAGTGTAGGGTAGGGTGCGCTGCCTTAACGTCAGCGCGCTTAACCCACTTTGCTACAGAATACCCTACTCGTAAGTACGTTGGTCTTCAATTTGGATGCCATCTTTTGGCAAGCTGTCTGGCACCATCACAACCACCTCTCCACGCACCTTGCAGACTTCTCGTATCGCTGTTGCAACACGCGTCGGCAACTGAGGGTCAGCATCGCTCGATTCTATGAGGAGCGTCAGGGTGTCGGCATGATCTACCGTATTCACCACCATGCGCGCAGCACCGATGGTTGGGAATCGCCGTGTGATGGATCCTACCTGGTGGGGATGCACAAACATGCCACGGACCTTTGCCGATTGGTCGGCCCGACCCATCCACCCTTGAATACGCTTGCCGGTTCGCCCACAGGGGCTAGGCGTTGGCATAAAGGCTGACAGATCACCGGTGGCAAAGCGAATCAGTGGGTATTCGGCGTTTAATGTGGTGACCAAAATCTCTCCGACTTCGCCCTCTGCAACGGGTTCGCCCGTGCCTGGATTGACCAGTTCAACAATGATGCCTTCATTGATCACCATGCCCTCAAGCGCATCGCTCTCATAGGCAACGATACCCAATTCTGCCGTGCCATAGCACTGGTAGGTCTCAACACCGCGATTTTGGAACCAGGCACGAAGACTCGGTGGCAAGGCTTCGCCCGTAACCAAGGCGCGCTTCATGCAACTGATATCCACGCCCATCTCGTCCGCTTTTTCCAAAATGAGTTTTAGAAAGGACGGTGTACCCACATAGGCATTGGGCTGTACATCCGAAATGGTGGTTACCTGTAATTCTGTTTGCCCGACACCTGCTGGAATCACAGGACAGCCGATCGCATGTGCGCCAGCGTCAAACATTCTGCCGGCAGGTGTTAGGTGGTAACTAAAACAATTATGAACAATATCGCCTGCACGAAACCCAGCTGCATACATCGCTCTTGCCGATCTGAAATAATCTGAGCGGTAGGACTCTGGCTCATACAGTGGACCTGGCGAACTAAAGATATATTTGATGTTACTTAACTTTGCTGCGACCAAACCGCCAAAGGGTTTTTGGGCATCTTGCAAACCCTTGAGTTCCGATTTTCGCAATACCGGTATGTCTGCCAAATCTGCGTAGGTCAAGATTGACTGGGGCGATACATCCGTCAAAAAAGTGCCCCAAGAGGTGTTCGCTTTCACATGTGCAAGCTGTACCTGAAGTGCACTCAACAGTTCACTGTCACGCTCGTCTGGCTGACGCGTTTCCAACACATCGTAAAAGCGGTTCATGCCATAATCCTCAATTCTGTCTGTCTACCATCACAACCAACGTTTACGGCGTTTGAATGACTTTAGGTTTTTGAAGGATTTTCTATCCCCATCACCACC
>CAWUUZ010000286.1:0-2599 GCA_963925745.1 uncultured Pseudomonadales bacterium | reverse complement strand
AAGCGTGACATTCTTGGTTAATATCTCAGTGGTGTTTTTGGCACGTACCATGCCAGCTTCTAGCATCGAAAACCCTGCTGCCATCCACATGACTAGGGCGCCACACATCAAGAAATAGAAGGTATCCAGTGCGTACTGAAGTTCAAAGACGGTGTTTTCCATGATGGTTCTCCATTCTGTTACTCGTTTTCGCCCATGTTGAATCGAGAGAAAATGAAGGATTCACGTATCAGCCTTGCTACAATGCGGTGCGTTTTGGCACGCCTGTGGGGGTTGATGCCCTTAATCCGGCTGACATAGGGGTTTTGCACATCCCGTGCCAATTTATTTAATTGATAACTATCAATGGTTTACGGACATTAGGGTCGCGGCACAGGCCTGTAGGTCAGTCGTTAGGCACGAAAGTGGTGCATTAATGCAGACCGAAATCAGAAAAATCGCCATAATGGCGCCTGCAGACGTTGGCCAGTGGTCCAAGCCAGAGGCCAAAAACGACAGGCTTCGGTAGATGGTTCTTTGGCCGTCTGTGCAGGCCTTTGTTTGATGTGAAGTTTTTTAGGACAGTCATAGATGGCAGATTTACCACCCTTAAATGCGCTCAAAACCTTTCTCTATGCGGCAGAGACGCAGAGCTTTAAGCGCGCGGCTGAACGGCTATTTGTGACCCAGGCAGCGGTTAGTCACCAAATTCGATTGCTCGAAGATACCCTAGAAACCCAGCTATTTGAGCGTTTGAATCGCGAAGTTCGGCTGACACCAGAAGGTATGCGTTTATTGCCCTTTGTGCGTTCTGGGTTTCGCTCCCTCAAAAATGGTGTCGACCAGTTAAAGGATGACACTGCACCAAACCGTTTGACCCTGAGTGTGTCACCGTGTTTTGCATCGAGTTGGTTGGTGCACCACTTAAAAGATTTTCAACAGCAATTTCCCGATATTCATGTCGTCATTCAGCCCAGTACGGCGCTAGAGGTCTTTGCCAAGTCTGATGTCGACCTGGCCATACGATTTGGTCTGGGAAAATATGAAGGTTTGAAGTCGCAACTGCTGTTGCGCGACGCCATGGTCGTTGTGGCAGCACCTGAGGTGATCGGTGCGGAAACTCTGAGCTTTGAGTTGCTAAAAACGGTGCCACTGTTAGAGGATGTTAGCCTAGGCAGTGAGGACTGGCAGCAATGGCTGGAAGAACAGGGTCAAAATCCTGAGGATTTTCGCATTGCACTCACCATTGAGGATTCTCGATTGGTGATTGATGCTGCGGTAAACGGCCAGGGGGTAGGGTTGGTCAGACAATCTCTTGCCAAGGATTTGATCACCCAAAAACGGCTGGTTCAGCTGCTAAACAGCGAAATGCCAACACCCTTTTCTTACTATTTGGTCGCGCCAGAGGGGCATTTTGAAAAAGGTAAGAACAAGCTCTTTATTGATTGGCTACAGACGGCACTGGATCACTCCTTTGCGACAGAAACCCTGGCCTATTACGGCAGCTAATAAAAAGGCCAGCATTGCTGGCCTTTTTGCTGACTTCGCAACCCTTGTTAACGGGCGCTATTTTGGTTGATCGCACACAAAATGGCCTTAAAGGATGCCATCAGGATGTCGTCGTCAACACCGACACCAAAGTAGGTTCCACCATCGATACGCAATTGAATATAGGTCGCTGCTTTCGCATTTTCACCCGTTCCCATCGCATGCTCATCATATTCCACAACCACAATGTCTTTGCCCGTATGGGTCTTTAACGCGCTGATAAAGGCCGCAATGGGACCCTTTGCCTGTGCAGACAGCGATACCGAGCCTGCGTCAGTGGTCATCACGACATCAAGCTGGTCCGCGTTTTTGTCATTGTTTCTTTGGATACAGTATTCGGCCAATTTAATGGGCGCATCCCACAGCACATAGGATTTCTCAAAAGCAGCCAGTATGGTGTCAGGGCTGATTTCAGTGGCGGTAGCTTCAGATACTTTTTGAATGATTTGGCTAAAATGTATCTGGAAAGGCCGTGGCAAACGATAGCCGAAATCCTGTTCGAGAATATAGGCGACGCCGCCCTTGCCTGATTGGCTGTTGATACGAATGACCTCTTCATAACGACGACCAATATCGGAAGGGTCGATCGGCAAATAGGCCACCTGCCAGTCTTCGCCCGGCTTTTGAATTTTTAAACATTTGCGGATGGCATCCTGGTGGCTGCCACTAAAGGCTGTAAAGACCAGTTCACCCGCATAGGGATGACGGGGATGCACTTCCATTTGGGTGCATTCCTGATACACCGAAATAATATGCTGAATGTTAGAAAAATCGAGTTTTGGGTCTATGCCATGGGTAAATAAATTCAAACCCAGGGTAATGATGTCAAGGTTGCCCGTACGTTCGCCATTGCCCATCAGGGTGCCTTCAACGCGGTCTGCACCCGCCATCAGCGCCAACTCGGTTGCGGCCACACCAGTGCCTCGGTCGTTGTGGGTGTGTACTGACAGGATGACCGCCTCGCGGCTCGCTAGGTGGTTGCTCATCCATTCTACCTGGTCGGCAAACACATTGGGTGTCGACATCTCTACGGTGGCGGGCAGGTTGATGATACAGGGCTTGTCAGCGGTAG
>CAWUUZ010000285.1:0-5884 GCA_963925745.1 uncultured Pseudomonadales bacterium | reverse complement strand
GAGCGAGAGATTCGTGATGTCGCCCAGCAGCTACGCCAGTCGCAATTGCCCCATATCGAAATTGTCCCCCTCTATGCGCGTCTGAGTTCAGCGGAGCAGCATAAGGTATTTGCACCCCACAAGGGGCGCAGAATCGTCTTGGCAACCAACGTGGCCGAAACATCCTTAACGGTTCCGGGTATCAGCTACGTGATTGATCCAGGTTTGGCCCGAATCAGCCGATACTCCTACCGATCCAAGGTCCAGCGACTGCCTATTGAGGCTATATCTCAGGCCTCTGCAAACCAAAGAGCAGGGCGGTGCGGGCGTGTATCCCATGGTCTGTGCATACGGTTGTATACCGAGGAAAGTTTTCAGTCACGCCCCGAGTTTACCGATGCAGAAATATTGCGCACAAACCTGGCCTCAGTCATGTTGCAGCTTCTGTATCTCAAGTTGGGCCATGCAGAGGACTTTCCCTTTATTGATCCACCAGACAGCCGTTTTATCAAGGATGGCTATACCCTACTTGGCGAAATGGGCGCGGTAAATCAGCAGGGTGCCATTACCGCAGTGGGACAGAAGTTGGCACGGTTGCCCATCGATCTGCGGTTGGGTCGCATGGTGCTGGAGGCTAGTCGGCAAAACAGCCTGCGAGAAATTTTGATCATTGTCAGTGCGCTCGCCATTCAGGATCCCAGGGAACGTCCACAGGAGAAACAGCAGCAGGCCCAACAGCGTCATGCGGTCGATGTTGATCCCGATTCTGACTTTGTTACCTTTTTAAACCTGTGGAACCGGTTTGAAACACAGCGCCAAGATTTGACCCAGTCGGGTTTGCGAAAATATTGCAAAGAGCAGTTTATCCACTTTATGCGGATGAGAGAGTGGCGTGATACCCACCGCCAACTGCGTCTGGCATGCAAAGAATTGCGCCTAACCGAACAGCCGTCAGAGGCGGGCTACGTAGGGGTGCACAAGGCGATTTTGGCGGGGTTATTGAGTCAGGTAGCGCTTCACAAGGAAGCCAAGACCTACACCGTTGCACGTGGCCGACAGTGCATCCTTCATCCCAGCTCCGTATTGGCAAAGAAAAGCCGCAAATGGGTAGTGGCGGGAGAATTGGTTGAAACCAGTCAGGTCTTTGCACGAACCATAGCCAAGATTGACCCGCTGTGGATCGAACCCTTGGCCAAACATCTGGTCAAATATCAGTATTTTGATCCCCATTGGGAAAAGAAACGCGGACAGGTCATTGCGGATGAACAGGTCACCCTATATGGGCTGATTGTTGTCGGAAGACGCCCTGTGCATTATGGCACAGTGGACCCAGTCGCCTCTCGTGAGATCTTTTTGCAATCGGCTTTGGTTGAGCGTGAGTTCAATACCAATCGGGCTTTCTGGAAACACAACCTGCAGCAGATTGCTGACATTGACGCCCTTGAGTCGAAGTCGCGGCGGCGCAACATCCTCATTGACGACTCGGTGCTGTTCTCATTTTATGACCACCGCATCCCCCACGACATTGTGAATGCGGCTGGTTTTGAGCATTGGCTGAAGAAAGACAAGGGTCATGAACAAAGCCTCTTCTTGCACCCTGAAGATTTGCTTCAGGGCGATACCAGTGCCATTACAAAGAACCAATTTCCGGATGTACTCGAATGGCAGGGCATGTGGTTTCCGCTGTCCTACCATTTTATGCCAGGTGCCATTGATGACGGTGTGAGTATCGGTATTCCTGAAGAAGCGCTAAATCTGGTTCCGGAGCGCTTTTTAGCCTGGTTGGTACCTGGCATGTTGCGTGAAAAATGTGTCGCCTTGCTCAAGGGTCTGCCAAAGACTGTGCGCAAGAATTTTGTACCTGTTCCTGACTTTGTTGATGCGGCACTTGCAGACATCACACCCTTTGAGGGCGATTTATTTGAAGCACTCGGTGACAAATTGTGGCGTATGACCGGTGTCAAAATTACCGCCGAGGCCTGGGCTGAGGTCAACCTAGATGACCACCACCGCATGAATATCCGCGTGCTTGATGCCAAGGGAAAGGAGATCAGACAGGGGCGTAAGATGGCTCAGTTAATCAGTGGCGCCCCGATTGCAGCACTGGTGCCCAAAGCGGTTGAGCAGAAACCAGCGGAAACCCTGTATCAAAGGTTTCCTGCCATCGATTTACCCGCTGAAGACTTTATCACCAGGGCAGGGATTAAAATCCGCGTGTACCCAGCCTTAGAGGTGTCTGATGGGGGTGTTCGACTCAGCTATTTTGACAGTGAGGCCATGGCGAACGCGCAACACGAACGTGCCCTGTTGTTGTGTTTAAAGAATGAGTTGTCAGAGTCCTGTGCTTATTTGCTGGGTCAGATACGCACCCTCAAGACGCTAGAACTGCTTTATGCGCCCATTGGTTCAGCAAAGGATTTCCGTAACGACATTATCTTGGGAGCGCTTCGCTGGGCCTATCTCGACCCCTGGTTACAGAGCGGGCATTCAGTGCCGCGTGATGCGGCTACCTGGGCAACCTTTGTGGCATCTGGAAAGGCTGATTTTTATGAACAGGGGATGCGCCTTGCGCGTCTCATTCAGGAAATACTGAAGAAAAAGACCGAGATTGCTAAGCGCCTGAGCGGCAAAAGCACGATTCAAACGATCTATGTCTATGCCGATATCCAATTTCAAATATCAAAACTGGTATTTCCAGGGTTTGCTGTTGAGGTGCCAATGCGTTGGTTGGAGCAGTATCCACGCTATTTCCGCGGTATCCAGGCACGACTAGAGCGCTCTAAAGGCATTCCTGACAATGAACAGTGGGCTATCGATCAGTTAAATCAGTATTGGACCGTCTATGTGGAACGGGCTAAAAGGGCGCAGCAACAACACCGTGACATTCCGGAACTAGAAACCTGGCGCTGGATGCTTGAAGAATACCGAATTTCATTATTTGCCCAATCTCTGGGTACGCTTAAGCCGGTATCTGCAAAGCGATTGGATAAAATGTTGGCGGAACTGCCTGAACTTGGCTAACCAGGGAACACCCTGCGGTGCTCCCTCACTGTGCCAGTCTAAATGGCTTCAAAGGTGGGGAGGGGGTTTGTGATCTCGAATCGACCCTTCTCGTTCTGAACCAATTTGCCCATGGCGATTGCGGGATCATGGGTAAAAAACAAGCTGCCACTCCGTGCCAAAAGATCAGCGAGGATCTGTTGTTTCTCTTCGATGAGCAGTTCTGGGAATCTGTCATAGCCCATGGTCATGGGTAGATGTACCCAGGGAACACCTGGAATCAAGTCTGCAGCAAACAACACCGGACCCCCAGTGGTAGGTATTTCTGTTAGCAACATGCCTGGGGTATGTCCGTGAGAGAGGTGAAAGCGAAAGCCTGACCCCAACACCAGAGGACCATCCTGAATATCGACCAGCTGTAACCGTCCCGACGCCTGCAAAAGTTCCTGAAGTTCAGGAATAAATGAGGCTCTGTCTCTGACATGGGGATTCAATGCCCTTTCCCAGGCGGTCTTACCGACAACATAGGTAGCTTGGTCAAACAGCAAAGTTGGCTGCTTGCCATCTTCCCACTCAGTAAGTAACCCACCCGCATGATCGAAATGCAGATGCGACAACACCACAATATCAATGTCTTGGGGTTCAAGGTTGTGTGTTGCCAATGCATCGAGCAAAACGTGGCTTGATTCCACAACGCCAAACCGCGCTTTCATTTCAGGAGAGAAAAATGCGCCTACGCCTGTTTCAAATAATATGTTTTTGGTTTCTGTTTGCACCAGAAGGCAGCGACAGGCGAGGTCGATGCGGTTTTCATTGTCTACGGTTGTCCAACGTTGCCATAACGCCTTTGGGGCATTGCCAAACATGGCGCCGCCGTCGAGTTTTTGGCTGTTGCCAATCAGCGCGGTAAGTGTCGTTCCAGACATGGTGAAACATCCTTAGAAAATATGATTGAGCCAGATTAGGGTATTCGAAAGGGGCGAGCAAGTGAATTTCAGTGCCCTAGGGGCGCTATAACCCGACTTGAAGTGAAGTCTTGATTGACGTCAGTCAAACACACAAATTTGGGAGAGCGGACGTCATTCCATTGCCCAAAGTGGTTGCTGTTTGAGGCTTTGGTTTAGCAATGCGCGCAAAACAAAGTGAGGCAAGAAGGGTTTGGCGGTATCAGGAACCCACTCGAAACCGGTCGCCGGTCCTTTTGCCCCACGCAATACCCGCTCGTTCTATTTTGTAATGCAATGGCAATGAAAACCACAGCACCATGATGGATGTCATCACAGCAGCCAGTAGCGCCTGCATCACAGTGGGCAAGGGTATTGCTTGCAGATCGGTGGTCTGAACAATCAACAACCAGGCGATAGCGACAAAGGGAAAGTGAAAGAGATAGGCTGGAAAGGCCAGTCTTGAAAAGGGCCGCCAAAATGCGTGCGACATCAGTTGTCTGAATAGGCGCATAAGGCCCTGATCAGGATGGATGCGAACCAAGAGAATCATGCCCAGCAACGCAAAGGAAAACACATAGCGGTGGAGTACGACGACTGTTTGATTCAGCGGTACAGAAAAATAGTCGTAGTAGGTGGCAGTGGCCAGATAGGCAGGAAACTGCAAGGTCACTATGACCACAAGCAGCAGCACAAACCAAAGGGCATTTGCCTGAAGCGGTTTGATTTTCCACTCCTTGACGGTTGGTTCAATGGAAGCCCACAGAAGGCCAACCAAGAAACTACCAAAACGTCCCTGCGTCGATTCATAGAGTGGACGCATGTATTCCGCAGGGTCTCTTATGTCTGCCAGATAATCGACAAATCGCGTCTGCACCGTTTCGGGTGCAGCCAGGGTAATGGCCCATCGCATGGCCACAGACACCACAATCAACA
This sequence comes from uncultured Pseudomonadales bacterium, assembly GCA_963925745.1. Classification (GTDB taxonomy): domain Bacteria; phylum Pseudomonadota; class Gammaproteobacteria; order Pseudomonadales; family Natronospirillaceae; genus CAJXZL01. The sequence goes on along the minus strand of CAWUUZ010000285.1, from coordinate 1,025 downwards.
ACAGTATCACCGGTATGGGGCGTTGCGTTTTTGAGAGCGCCAACATGAGAAAGGGTAAAAACAGATAGCACTGCATTTCGACAGTAAGCGACCAGCCTACAGGGATGATGGTGGTAAAGGTGAAGTTGTCGATAAACACAAGGTTATGTAACACCTTTTGGAAAAATACCGATCCTGAAGGCAATCCATAGACCAGCAACGCGACCAAGAAGAGGGGGTAGATGCGACCAATACGGTGGCTGTAAAATTGCCGAAAACCAATGCGGTTTTTCTTTCCCTGTTGGATCAGGCTTCTGCCAAGCAGGTAGGCAGATAGCATAAAGAAGATATCCACTGCCTTGTCAAAACCAAAGATGACATGGGTCCAGGTGGGGAACTGCGCTAAAAACTCTTGAAACCGCTCTGGTTGACCTTTAAAGGCCATGTGAACGGCAAAAAGCGTGTGAAACAATATGACCATAACGACCGAAAACCCACGCAAACCATCTAAAAAGGGGTCTTCATGGGGTTTCAATTCAAGTGTGCCCTGAATGGATTTTATGGGCAGACATCGTGTAAGCCAACTCAGTGTCACAGCAACAGTACTCTTAAGATACAGATGGGCTTCAATTATGAATGAAGCACGATTTAAAGTCAGCCTTAGACGCCAATAACTACTGAGGCAGGCACTGTAAAAAAGCCTGGGCTGCCTTACTCAGGGTGCGGTCCTTGTGCTGTATATAGCCCAACTTCCGCGACAAATGAACGTTCTCAACCTGAATGACCACCAGTTGATCATCAACCATGGTTGCTGGTAATACAGACCACCCCAGTCCAACAGCCACCATGACCTTGATGGTTTCAAGAAAATTGATAGGCAATGCCGTTTTGAGTGGTAGCCGGTGCTGTTCAAATACCGCTTTAACTATGTTGTAGGTAAAGGTGTCGATGTCGGGAAGCAGGGCTACGTCATAACACAGTTCATTGAGCCGAACAGTTTTGCGATTGGCCAATTTGTGATTTAACCCAACAACAAATACCAAGGG
>CAWUUZ010000284.1:0-3011 GCA_963925745.1 uncultured Pseudomonadales bacterium | reverse complement strand
ACGCTGAATATGCTCGCGCCAAAACGGTCGATTACGCCCAAATGGCAACGGTACAAAAAGCTTTTGCTGACAACTATTTAAAAACAGTCAGATAACCAAAGCACGATTTGCGAGCCTCTCAATTCATGAAATCAACTCACCGCCTCCTGCTGCTTCCAGTTGCCATTTTTTTTATGGCGTTCTGGTTGCTACCAGTATCAAGGCTTTTGATACTGCCAGCCGAGCAAGACTGGCGGTTGTATTTCGTGTTCTTGACCGAGGCTCGCTACGCTTGGAGTTTGATCAATACACTAGGCTTGTCCATCAGTGTCACATTGGTGACACTGATACTTGGCGCAGCGGTCGGTCTGTACCTCGGCCGCCAACAGTTCCCTGGCCGACAGTTACTGTTGTCGATACTCACTTTGCCTCTGTCATTTCCTGGTGTCATCATTGGCTTTTTTATGATCCTACTGGCTGGCCGGCAAGGCCTTGTCACTGACATCACTCAAGCGCTCGGCCTGGGTCGGTTTTCATTTGCCTACGGTTTGGCTGGTCTTTTTTTGGCCTATTTGTATTTCTCCCTGCCACGAGCGATAGCAGCCTATGCCGCTGCCGCGCAATCCATGGACAAATCGGTCGAAGAGGCGGCACGTTCGCTCGGCGCCCGCCGCTGGCATATTATTCGAGATGTCTGGATGGTTCAGCTAGAACCAACCACATCTGCATGCGCTGCCATTGTGTTTGCGACTTCTATGGGTGCTTTTGGCACCGCCTTCACGCTTTCAAGCCAGTTCGAAGTTCTACCCATCACGATTTATTCTGAGTTCACTAATTTTGCGAACTTTACGCTAGCAGCCTCTTTATCCATCACCCTTGGCTTATTTACTTGGTTTGCGCTTTTTTTGACGCGCCGTCAGGAAATTGTTACTGGAGTTGCCAGTCAATGACTCGACGCACTCAATCTCCAGGCTTGGCCCTTATCACTGCAATCGTTGCTGTCTTCATGCTCACACCGATGGCTTTGTCCACCTCGGCCGCTCTCGTTAACAACTACAGTCAGGGATTTGCTAGCGGATTAACGCTGCGCTGGCTCGAGCAAGTCATCACGGTTTATGGGCAAACCGTTGTGTGGTCAATTGCCATTGCAGTGGCTTGCGTCATTGGCAATATATTGATCGGTGTGCCCGCAGCCTACGCGCTGGCCCGAAATCCTTCGCGTTGGGCGAAGACATTTGAAGAAGTTCTCACATTGCCTGTAGCCGTTCCAGGCCTTGCCACGGGTCTGGCCTTGATACTGGCTTACGGCACATTGCGCGATTTCAGGCAAAGTTACAGTTTTATTTTGGTGGGGCATATGATTTTTACCTTACCGTTTCTGGTAAGAACTGTCACAGCAGCGTTTCAAAGGCCAGACCTAGTGGCAATGGATGAAGCCGCCAAAACCCTTGGCGCTAACTTTCGGCAAAGATTTTTGGGTATTTTGGTGCCTGCCGTTTTACCGGCCATTGCAGCAGGCAGCCTGATGGTCTTCACATTGTCAATTGGCGAATTTAACTTAACTTGGATGCTGCATACCCCATTGACTCGCACCCTACCCGTCGGTCTAGCGGATAGCTATGCCTCAATGCGCCTTGAGGTTGGTTCTGCTTATACCTTGGTCTTTTTTATCGTGGTGCTTCCCATGCTTTGGTTATTGCAATGGTGCACCCATCTTCTTGAAAAAAAATATGCAAACTAGCGCCGTATCGGTCAACATCCAGGCCGCCGCAAAAACATATGCTGACGGCACCCGAGGATTATTGCCGACAAATTTGGCCATTGAGCCCGCCGAGATCATGGCTCTTATAGGTCCATCGGGATGTGGCAAGACCACACTTTTACGCATTATCGCCGGGCTTGAAACTGTCGATAAAGGTGGGTGTATTCGGTTCGATGACCGTGATGTCACCGGTCTGCCCGTTGAAAAGCGCCAAGTGGGTATGGTGTTCCAACATTATGCTTTATTTCCCCACCTTTCGGTTGCTGCCAATATTGGCTACGGTTTAAAAGTTCGAGGGGTGGATCAAACGCGTCAGCGAAAAGTTGTAGGTGATCTATTGGACTTGGTACGACTGCAAGAGCACGCGCATAAACGTCCCACTGACCTATCTGGCGGGCAACGACAGAGGGTCGCTTTGGCGCGTGCGGTTGCAGCCGAACCCAAAGTGCTGCTTCTAGACGAACCCCTGACTGCGCTAGACGCCAAACTAAAAGAGTCCCTTCGCGACGAACTCGGTCAAATGCTGCGACGTCTTTCCATCACAGCGGTGTATGTCACGCACGATCAGAAAGAAGCCATGGCCATCGCTGATCGAATGGCTGTGATGCAAAGTGGTAAAGTAGTGCAATTTGGTAAACCAGAGGCGCTCTATCGCCAACCCACACATCCCTTTGTAGCAGCCTTTCTCGGTCGGTTGAATCAAATCACTCGCTCACCGGAACAAACCGCGCGAGGGGAACTGTCTTTCGATACATTTACCATGCCAGTTCCTGTGTCACACGGTTCGATGCTTATGGTGCGACCTGAACACCTTTCGATACAACCACCCCACCTTCAAGGTGCTCCCGGCGTTGTCTCGACCCGTGTATTTTTGGGAGATAAGGTTCAACTCACTGTTTCTCTAGCCAACCAAACCCCTTTGCTCGTTGATTGCCATGGCGATGTGCCTTGGCAGGTTGGTGACTCAGTCTCCATTGTCATTGACCCAAGCAACTTACTTCCCTTTGGAGAATCTCTGTGAGTTCAGTTTTTGTGCAGCTGTCGGATCTTCATATTCGTCAGCCCGGTCAACTGACATACCGTCGAATTGATACGGCTGCCTATTTAAAAAAAGCAATTCAATCGATAATCAACCGTCAAGAACACATTTCAGCTGTTGTGATCACCGGTGACTTGGTTGATTTTGGACGGATTGAGGAATATGGACACTTGGCGAAGTTGCTCGAACCTTTATCTATGCCTGTCTATTTATTAGCAGGAAACCACGATC
>CAWUUZ010000283.1:0-9826 GCA_963925745.1 uncultured Pseudomonadales bacterium | reverse complement strand
CATGCTGGTATCGCTCTTTGTGTATCGCGATATGGGCCCGCTTAAAAATGACCCTTGGACGATCGAATCTGACTCGCCTGCCGCCAAGGTTGGCTTTAACGGTTCGGTCTATGGTGTATCTCTCTATATGGTCTGGTTGATTTTGTCCTTTTTTGTGACCAATGATTCAGGCGAGGTGACCTTGCAAGACCGTATGATTTGGGGTGGTTTTATCAGCCTGGGAATCACGGTGTTCTATATTTATAAGCGGGGGAAGCTGCTGCACAATTCGGGACTGCATTGTTTTGTCGCAGGCCTGTCGATCTGGAAGCGCAATCTTGGATTGCTGGCGCGCAATTTTGTGCCGGCGTTCTTTTGCGATGAAACCCGCGAAACCATATTAACCGCAACCCGCACCACCATCATGCTGATGTTTATCATCGCCAACGCCCTGCTATTTGCCCATACGCTGTCCTCTGAGCGCATTCCACAAATGGTGACCGAGTGGATGATGGGTGTTGGATTTAATTGGTTCACCTTCTTGATCGCAGTTAACATTTTACTGTTGATCGGCGGCCAGTTTATGGAGCCATCAGGTCTGTTGGTCATCGTAGCACCCGTGGTGTTCCCGATTGCCATGCAACTGGGTGTCGACCCGATTCACCTCGGTATCATCATGGTGGTTAACATGGAAATTGGCATGATCACGCCACCCATTGGGCTTAACCTCTTTGTGACATCCGGAATCACCGGCATGAGTTTGGCCCGTGTGGTTCGCGCAGCCATGCCTTTTGTGGCTGTGTTGATGGTGTTCTTGGTCTTGGTAACCTATGTGCCTTGGATTTCAACTGCATTGCCTTACGCCATGATGGGTCCAGAGATCATCAATCCCTAATAGCCCTGCTGGCCGTTAGACAAAAAAACCCTGAAGGTTTATAACCTTCAGGGTTTTTTTGTTTTTGGCGGCTTTGCGGTTTGTTACCGCTAGTGTGCCTCGTCCCAATTGTCGCCAACGCCAATGTCTACCACCAGGGGCACATCCAAGTCTGCTGCATGCTGCATCCGCAATGCCACGCCCGCTTTGAACGCCTCAAGCTGGGATTCAGGCACCTCAAAAACCAATTCATCGTGTACCTGCATGATCATGTGGGCATCCATCGCGCTGCTGTCTAGCCAGGCCTGCACATCGACCATGGCGCGTTTGATAATGTCGGCGGCAGTGCCCTGCATGGGTGCGTTAATCGCGGTGCGCTCAGCTGCCTTACGCATCATCTGGTTGCCCGCATTGATGTCAGGCAGATAGAGCCGTCTGCCAAAGAGGGTTTCAACGTAGCCCTTTTCCGCTGCCAAAACCCGGGTTTCGTCCATATAACGGCGCACGCCGGGATAGCGTTCGAAATAGGCTTCTACATAAGCCCCAGCCTCGGTTCTGGAAATACCCAACTGTTGGGCCAAACCAAAGGCGCTCATGCCATAGATAAGTCCAAAGTTGATGGCCTTGGCGTTACGGCGTTGCTCTGTTGTGACCTCTTCAGGTGCAATACCCATGACATCCGCAGCGGTGGCACGGTGAATGTCCTGTCCGGCGCGAAAGGCCTTTATCAGCGTGGCATCCTGGCTGAGGTGGGTCATGATGCGCAACTCAATTTGAGAATAGTCGGCAGCGACAATTTTACGGCCCTTGGGCGCCACAAAGGCACGGCGAATCGCCCGGCCTTCTAAGCTTCTGATGGGAATGTTCTGCAGGTTGGGGTCATTAGAGGCAAAGCGACCCGTTGCTGCGCCGGCTTGGTTGTAGCTGGTGTGCACACGACCGGTATCTGAGTTGACCAGCTTGGGGAGCGGCAGCGTATAGGTACCCAATAACTTGCTGAGATGTCGGTGCTCGAGAATGAGTCGCGGCAGGCTATAAGTCAGTGCCAATTCACTCAATACCGATTCGTTGGTAGAGGGTTGCCCTGTCGCTGTTTTTTGTAGCGCAGGCAGACCCATTTTTTCAAACAGAATGGTTCCCAGCTGCTTGGGAGAACTCAGATTAAAGGGCTCACCTGCCTCTTCATAGGCAGCGGCTTCCAGAGCGGCGGTTCGCTCAGAAAAGGTCTGGCTGAGTTGGTTTAGGTAGGCGACATCCAGCAAGGTGCCCTGCCGTTCGACCTGTTGCAGTACCGGAATCAATGGCTGTTCGATGCCCGAATAGACACGGCCGAGATCGGAATTCTCAGGCATGTTGGTTGAAAGCCATTGGTTTATTCTGAGTATGCCGTCCACCTGCGCGCCAGCCCATTGGCTGATGCGGTCGAGCGGAATATCAGCAGGGAGCAACTGCTTGGTGCCCGGATTTCCAGCAACATCGGTATAGGTCAGGGGCTGCCATTGGCAGTACTGCCGTAGCAAATTATCGATGCTCAGGGGCGCGCTGCTTTTGTCGAGCTCAGCGTGACGCTTCAGTGCACTGTCAAAGACAAAGGCTTTGAGCCAGATGTCGTCAAAGAAGTGTGCCGGCTCGACACCATAATGATCGAGCTGGTGTCTTAGGCTCTTTAGGTCGTGACCCACCTTGGCGACATCGTAATTTTCTAGCAGCGGTCTGAGCCTGCTAAAACAGAGGTACTCGTCAAGCAGCGGAGGCGCCTCAATGTCATTACACTGGAACGGAATGTAATAGGCGTTGCCCTGTTCGCAAGCGAGTGCGATGGCCATGGGTCTTTGTTGCAGATAATGGCCGGGGGCGCGCACCAAAAATACCGCGAAGGTGCGCGCAGCGGTCATCTCATCGATGACCTTTTGTAGCCCGCTTTCACTGACCACACAGCTGACGCGGCTGTCTTGATCAAGCCCAATGGGCTGCGTGCGCTCGGGTAGTGCGCCATGGCTGGCGTTCTGTAGCGGGGCGCCCGTTGCATAGGTACGGCTGTCAAAATCGATATCGGGACCCGTATCACTCGTTGCCGTAGTTCCTGATCTGGGTGCATTGAGGTTGAGGTCGTTAATCCAGCTGCGAAACTCCAGCTCGGTATACAGCGCAAGCAGTGCCTCGTTGTCTGGAGGGGTCTGGGTGAGGTCTTCCAAACGGGTGTCTAGCGCCACATCACATTTGATGGTGGCGAGCTGATAGGACAAAAAGGCCTGTTCTCGGTGTTCGATCAACTTGGCAGCCATGGTTTTGGCGCCGCGAAAGGTGAGACCGGCAACATCGTCGAGGTGTTCGTAAATGTTGCTCAGACTACCCAGACCCGCGATCAACGCCGTGGCGGTTTTTTGGCCCACGCCCGGAACGCCTGGGATGTTGTCTGACTTATCACCCATCAGACCCAGATAATCAATCATGTATTCTGGGCCAAAGCCGTATTTGGCTGTTACCCCAGCAACGTCCAGCGCTTCATTGCTCATGGTATTGACGAGCGTGATGTGGGCGTTGACCAACTGCGCCATGTCTTTATCGCCGGTAGAGATCACACAGTCGATGCCCTTTTCAGTTGCATGCTGTGCCAAGGTGCCGATAACGTCATCGGCCTCAACACCCTCAATACAGATGAGTGGGTGTCCCTTGGCCTGTATAATGGCGTGTATGGGGGCGATCTGTACCCGCAACTCATCGGGCATGGGTGGGCGATTGGCCTTATAGGCGGGATACTGTTCATGCCTGAATGTCGGGCCCTTGGCATCAAATACCACAAAAATGTCACTGCCGGTGTACTGGTTCTCGAGGCTACGCAACATGTTGATGACGCCCTTGATCGCGCCGGTAGGCATGCCTGTTGAATTGGTCAACGGGGGCATGGCATGAAATGCACGAAACAAATAGGAAGAACCATCGACAAGAATTATGGGCTTCTGTTGTGCTGAAATTGACGACATGAGAATCCTAGTTCGGGTTATACTGTGGCGACTACGACGAGCAGGGTAATCAAAACGGATGAGTGTCTTTACTACCATTACGCATGCGCAGCTGCGTGACTTTGTTACAGAATATCGTATTGGGCAATTAACGCAATTTGAAGGTATCGATGGTGGTACCGATAACAGCAATTATTTTGTCGATACCACGTCTGGCCGCTATGTATTAACCCTGTTTGAACGCCTGACGTTTGACGAACTGCCGTTCTTTTTGAGTCTGGGCGACCAACTTAAAGCACACAACTGTTTGGTTGCTGAGCCGATGCATGGTGCTGACGGCATAGCACTAAAATCTCTGGTCGACAAACCAGCGGTGCTTTTTTCTCGCGTGCCCGGCCGGCACATCGCTGTGCCATCGGTTGCCCACTGTCAGGACATGGCTGCTGCTTTGGCAGATGTGCATGTGGCGCCGCTCAATTTTGAATCACCACCTGATAATGTTTTCGGACTCGAGTGGTTACACCAATACCGTCAGTATGACCATTGGCAGGACCCAGAAGACAAAGCCCTTTTTTCAACCCTGCTAACAACCTTTGAACGTCTGTCTTCAGCTGACTTGCCAAAAGGCATCATACACGCTGATATGTTTCATGATAACGCGTTGTTCGATGGAGATCGCCTCTGTGGCCTCATTGACTGGTATTTTGCCTGTTATGACTGGTTTTTGTTGGATGTGGCAATCATGGTCAATGACTGGTGTCGCGACGGAGCGGGCCTTAACGCAGACAAGGCGCAGGCGATGCTGTCTGCCTACCAGCAACGGCGACCCTTTACCGAAGTGGAGGCGGATTGCTTTTTAACCATGCGGTTGCTTGCCGCTTGTCGGTTCTGGTTATCACGCACCCTTGCATGGGCGGCTTTAAAGGATGAAGATCAGGCAGGGATTACGGTGAAATCACCCCGAGACATGAAACGGCTGATCACATCAATTATGGCGGAAATGGCCTCCGCTGAACTGGAAAAATAGGAATACGACGGTGAAAAACAACCTCTTTCGCGGCATGCTCAACACCATACCCCTGATGTTTACCCTCTGGCTTTTTTGGTCGATTTTGGGCTCGCTTGACCATCTGGGTCGCTCGATGATCATCCTGACCGGTTGGTCAGATCCGTGGCCAGGTATCGGCTTTACCCTCATTATTTTGATCTTTACCTTTGCAGGCCTGGCATTTTCGATCAGCCCGGTGCAGTGGGTTTTTCAAAAGGTAGAGCAGGCCCTGTTGTTGCGCTTTCCACTGTTTAAAACGGTGTATGGCGCCAGCAAAGACTTGGCGCAACTCATGAACCGTGAAGCCGTGCCAAAGGCAAAGCAAACGGTGCTGGTCAAGCAGGCTAACGGCTCCCTGATAGTGGGCTTTGTAACCGCCGCTGCCTTGCCAAAGCGTTTACAAACAGCACTGCCTGAAGGTGATTGGGTGCCGGTACTCTTTCAATTGAGCTACCAAATAGCAGGCGTCACCTCTCTGGTGCGTCGAGAAGATCTGATCGAGGTGGATTGGTCGGTAGAGGATGCCCTTCGGTTTATGCTGACAGCGGGTGTGTCACAAACGGCTGGCGAATCGGTTGTTCAATCGAGCGCACCGAAGCCAGCGTCAGAGTAAGCTGTGAACGGTAGACACCTGGTTGCCACCGGCTTTTTTCGAATCACCTAGGGCTGTATCTACCAGACCCAAGATTGTCACTGGGTCTTGCGCCGTATTGGCATAAAACGTACCAACCCCAGCGCTAATGGTGACAACCGGCATGTCCGTGACGCTTTTGACATTGGGAATGGCAAGGTCCGAAACCGCTTTAACCACTCTCAGTGCGACCTCTTCTGCATCGGTGGTATCTGGCAAAATAATCACAAACTCGTCGCCCCCAAATCGCGCAACGAGATCTGTTGAGCGCAACATGCAGTCGACCATGCACTGTGCTACTCGCTTCCGTGTGTCATCGCCCCTGACGTGTCCAGAGTGGTCGTTATAGGGTTTGAAGCCATCGATATCGACCACGATAATGCCGAGTGCGGCGTGGCTGCGTGTACCACGAAGCCATTCAGACTGTAGATATTCCATCAAGCCGCGCTTGTTAGCCAAGCCTGTCAGCTCATCGGTTTTGCTCATGTGATCCAAGATTTTGTTGGCTTCGGTGAGCCTTTCGGTTTTTGCCTCAACCAAATCCTCATGCTTCTGTTCACGAGAAGTCGTGCGCCATACCAGTAGCGTTACGGCACCCGTGAGGAGCAACAAAACGATCATGGCTATGAAGTGCAGGTTGCCAAGGTGGTTCAGTGTATAGGAGCTGTTCGACCAAGACTGTAGCTCATAGTGACGACCAAACAGCTCAACATCACTGATGCTGTGTAAAGGGTCGCCCCGTAGGATGGCAATGAGTGGACCCAAAAAGTCAATTTTTGGACCATGGGTATGGCTGATATGAGCGTCATTGACGCCCAGTAGAAAACGGTCGTGGAATACGGCATCAGGGTAGGCCAGAACCCTGTTATTGGTGTCAGTTATGTCATGGAGCGCATAGTGAATTTCGGGATCCACAGACAATATACCGGATGCCCTGAAAAGATGAGCCACATCATAAACGCCCGCTAGAAAGCCGGTTGCATTGTCGCGCCGCGCTTCTGCTGTGTCGGTTTCTCCAAGGTAAAGCGGGTAGAAGGCCAAAATGCCAAGCGCACCTGATTGAAGCAATTGAATCGGTTGTGAATAAACCGGGTTTCCCAAGTCTTTGGCTTCGAGCAGTGGCTCGAGGCGCTCTGTGTTAGATCCGAGGTCATAGCCGACAACAGCCTCGTTACCCACCAAGGGTTCTATATAAAATACCGGATAATATTGGGCACGATTAGCAGCGGGCATCAATCTGCCTGAGACCGCTTTTTCACTGATCTGAAACCTGGGGAAAAATGTTCGGCCCTGTATTTCAATGTCGGTGCGTTCCGATTCAAGCACAATGGGAATATATTCCATCGCTTTCAGGCTGCTGGTTCTTGTCATAACACGCTGGACAGCGCTTGAAAAATTCTGCGAGCTGGGTGTGCGGCCGTCTAAAAACAGAATGGAAAGACTGGATAGTGAGTCGCTCGTGGCCCCGAGTTGCTTAAAGAGGGTGTCCGAAAATTGGCGATGTTCCTGACTAAATTTGGTAGCAACAGCGCGGTAGTCATTATTGAGAATGGCGATAAATACCACAAAGGCAATGGTGCTACCAAGAAGCATGGCGATGAGCGGCATCCTGTTAAATCTAGGTGGTACAACAGCCATGGTGTTTTCCAAATAGCGAATCGGGGCAACAACGCTACTATAAGGTTAAGGTTGTCACGCGGACGCCCCTTATATTAGCGGTTTTGCACATTTTGTGTGTGGTTCGATTCTAGCTGAAGCAAGGGCAGCAATAAAGCCTTCATTGGCTCCAGACCCGCTTGATTAACAAGGGGTTGGCATAAGAAATGTGATCTAGGTAAACTAACAGGTCCATCGTTGTGTAGATAAAATTGGCGTACATCATTTGCCAACCGTATTTACCCAGACATTGAGCGACTGCAGCGATTTTTTATGAGGTATAAAGTATGTGGATCCCACAGGAAACCATTCGCGATAAGCGGGACGGTAGACCGCTAAAAGCAGCGCAAATCCAAGCATTTGTTGAGGGCATTACCAACGGCCAGGTAAGCGAGGGACAGATCGCTGCATTTGCGATGGCGACCTATTTTAATGGGATGAACCTAGAGGAGAAGCGCCTTCTCACCTTTGCCATGCGTGACTCCGGTGACGTGATGCAATGGGATTTGCCCGGCCCCATGCTAGACAAGCATTCTACCGGTGGTGTTGGAGACATGGTTTCCCTCATGCTAGGGCCTATCGTAGCTGCATGTGGCGCGTACGTGCCCATGATAACGGGGCGCGGTTTGGGACATACGGGTGGAACTCTTGATAAATTGGAAAGCATTCCAGGCTATGAAGGCAAGCCGAGCAATGCCCTATTTCACAGGTGTGTGAAAGATTTTGGTGTGTGCATCATTGGTCAGACTAGCCGCCTCGCACCAGCTGATCAGCGTTTTTATGCCACAAGAGACGTGACCGCCACGGTAGAATCTGTGCCGCTCATTACGGCGTCTATACTGTCGAAGAAATTGGCAGAAGGGCTTGATGGCCTGGTCATGGACGTTAAGGTTGGTAATGGTGCCTTTATGACCGATCTGACACAGGCGACAGCCTTGGCGGAAAGCATTGTGTCCGTTGCCAATAGCGCGGGTGTGAAAACATCAGCAAGTCTCACGGATATGAATTCTCCCTTGGGTTGGACAGCAGGCAATGCGGTGGAGATTTTTGAAACGCTAGACTATCTAACCGGACGTGCAAAACACCCTGCGCTACACGAAGTGACCATGGAGTTGGCAGCTTCAATGCTGTTCAATGGCGGGTTGGCAATATCGCACGCCCAGGGCATCAAGATGGCAGAACAGGCACTTGAATCTGGCCAGGCAGCAGAGCGCTTTGGAAAGATGGTTCATTTGCTGGGTGGTCCTACAGACCTGATGGAGCAGCCTAAAAAGTATTTGAAATCAGCTGCGATCGTCAAACCGGTTTTGGCCACAGAATCAGGCTTTGTCACCGCATACCAAACACGCGAAATCGGTATGGCTGTGGTAGCATTGGGTGGCGGTCGTTTACGGGCTGCCGATCCAATCGACCACAGCGTTGGTTTGACGCATTTACTGCCCATTGGTACTGCCGTTGAGAAGGGTGATCCGATAGCGATGGTGCATGCCAGAAGCAGCGCCAATTTCGACAGCGTTGAATCACAGTTACTGGCACATATCACCATTGGCGATTCGCCGGCAACACCTCAGTCACGTATTTTGACCCGCATTTAGCGTTGGAGAAAGCCCATGAGCAGAGCCATTATTTTGGTGCTAGACAGTTTTGGTTTGGGAGCGACTGCAGACGCTGATGCTTTTGGCGATGTGGGTGCAAACACCTTTCTGCATATTGCAGAGGCCTGTGCCGCTGGCGCTTGCGAAAAAGGCCGCACTGGCCTACTCAGTCTGCCCCATTTGAGCGCTCTGGGTCTGGGACATGCGGGACACCTCAGCTCGGGCACCTGGGCGCCTGGTTTTTCCGACAATCTCAAGCCTATGGGTGCCTGGGGTTGTGCTGCAGAATTAAGCTCAGGTAAAGACACGCCCTCAGGACATTGGGAAATGGCAGGGGTTCCTGTGCTCTTTGAATGGGGCTATTTTGACAAGCCCACCGACACCTTTCCGCCCGAATTGATTGCGCAGTTGATGGCTGAGACGGGCATTCCGGGGATCCTCGGTAACTGCCATGGTTCTGGTACGGATATTCTCGTGCGCTATGGCAAAGAGCACATGGAAACGGGAAAACCGATTTGCTACACCAGTGCGGATAGCGTTTTTCAAATCGCTGCCCATGAAGAAAGCTTTGGTCTAGACCGTTTGATGAAGGTGTGTGAGGTCGCAAGGCGGTTGGTTGACAGCTACAACATAGGACGTGTCATTGCCCGACCCTTTTTAGGTGACGCGCCTGAGAATTTTGTTAGAACCGGCAACAGACGCGACCTGTCAGTTTTGCCGCCAGCGCCCACAGTACTAGATGCACTCTACAAAGCAGGTGGCACCGTTGTTGCTATCGGGAAGATTGCCGATATCTTTGCCCACCAGGGCATCTCCCGAAAAATCAAAGCCAACGGCTTAACCGCATTGGTTGATGCCACGCTCAGCGTGATGGCCGAGCCAGCAGCCACCGATGACGCCATTATTTTTACCAATTTGGTCGATTTTGACATGCTGTATGGACACCGCAGGGATACCAACGGGTATGCCAAGGCGCTTGAAGATTTAGATGCCATGATGCCCAAGATCATGTCCGCCATGCAGCCCGATGACTTGCTGATTTTAACAGCTGACCATGGTTGCGATCCTACCTGGCCTGGT
>CAWUUZ010000282.1:0-3961 GCA_963925745.1 uncultured Pseudomonadales bacterium | reverse complement strand
GAAGTCAACGAAGCCTTTGCATCAGTGGTAATGCGCTTTCAAAAAGAGCTCAACATTCCCGATGAAAAAATCAACATCTACGGCGGTGCCATTGCCATGGGGCACCCTCTGGGTGCGACTGGTGCGATGATTTTAGGCACCCTACTCGACGCTTTGGAAGACAGACAACAACGGTATGGCATGATCGCCATGTGTGTCGGCGGTGGCATGGGTATCGCCACCATTATTGAGCGGTGCTAATCCACAGGAGCCATGACCATGATGACGTTCACCCTTGATGCACAGCGCATTGCTTACCTTACTTTTGATCGGCCAGACCTATCCGTCAATCTGATGGATCAAGCCTTTACCGACCAATTCACCCAGACTGTGGCGGAGATAAAGAACACCCCCGACCTGGCAGGCATTGTCATGCTTTCCGGCAAAAAGACCTTCTTTGCTGGCGGCGATTTGACCAGCATCTCTCAGGTCAATGACAGCAACAGCAATGCTTTTTTTCAACAGGTCGAACAGCTAAAAAGCGCCATGCGCACCTTAGAAACCTTGGGGATACCCCTGGTCGCCTGCCTGAATGGCGTAGCCCTGGGTGGCGGATGGGAACTGGCGCTCTGCTGTCACTACCGCATTGCAACCGACACAAAATCTCGCATCTTTGGATTGCCAGAAGTGACGCTCGGATTGCTACCAGGTGGCGGTGGTGTTACCCGGATGACGCGTCTTTTGGGACTCGAAGCAGCCCTTCCCTATTTAACAGAGGGCACCCAATTTAGCCCCAGCGAGGGATTGGCAGCGCACTTAATTGACCAGATTGTCGCCACCGATGCGGCTTTGCTACCTGCAGCCATTGATACCATCTTGTCTCACCCCGAAAGCCAACAGCCCTGGGATAAAAAAGGCTATCAAATGCCAGGTGGCTTGCCCAGCAGCCCTGCATTACAACAACGCATCGCTGTCGCGCCTGCATTGCTGCGGCAAAAAACGCGGGGCAACTTCCCTGCCCCGATCGCAATTATATCTGCAGCGGTCGAGGGTGCCTCTCTCGATTTTGATACGGCCAGTCGGATTGAGAGTCGCTATCTGGTCGCCACAGCGCGATCGCAGGTGGCAAAAAATATGATCGAGACCTTCTTCTTTCAATTGAACGCCCTACGACAGGGAAAGTTTCGCCCCAAGGGTGACGCTAACAAGACCACCCGGGTAGCCGTTTTGGGCGCAGGCATGATGGGGTCTGGCATCGCATGGGCCTGTGCGCAACAAGGGCTGCCTGTTGTCCTGCTAGACACAACCTTGGCGTTGGCTGAGCGGGGTAAGTCTTTCACAACCAACAAGGTCGCCAAAAAGATTGCACAGGGCTCACTAACGGAGGCTCAAGGGCGCTCAATAGAAGCCTGCATTCAGCCCACAGCTGACATCACAGACATTACCGGTTGCGATTTGGTCATCGAAGCGGTTATCGAAGACAGGGAGGTAAAGATGGCCCTGCTGGCATCGGCCGCCGCTCAGGTCGCTGATAACTGCATCATTGCCAGCAATACCTCCACCTTACCCATTGGCAGCCTGACAGCGCACATTGCGCATCCTGAAAGGTGCTTGGGCTTACACTTTTTTAGTCCGGTTGATCGGATGCAACTGGTTGAAATTATTGCGGGTTCAAAAACACATGCCGACACCCTGGCAACGGCATTTGATTTTGTAAACCAACTCAAAAAGCTGCCGATTGTGGTGCAGGACGGCCGTGGTTTTTACACCTCTCGCGTATTCCAAGCCTTTATTTTTGAAGGTCTGCACCTGCTGTCTGAAGGCATTCCAGCCGCCAGCATCGAAAATGCTGCATGGCTCGCCGGTATGCCCATGGGTCCACTGGCGGTGCTCGATAATGTGTCCTTGACGCTGATCGATCAAATACTCCATCAAACCCGCAAAGACCTTACCGCAGAGGGGGTGACCATGCCCGTTCATCCAGCGGAAGATATACTCAAAACCCTGTTGGCTGAAGGGCGCACTGGCAAGGCATCAGGGCATGGATTCTATGACTATGATAAGGGTCATTCTGCGCTTTGGTCAGGTCTTGAGGGCTTATATGGACCACCTTCCACACTGCCGCTACAGGATATTATCGACAGGCTATTGTTCTCCCAGAGTCTGGAAGCGCAGAAGGTTTACGAATCTGGTCTGATCTCACATGAAGCAGAAGCCAATATAGGCGCAATCTTTGGCATCGGGTTTCCTGCGTGGACTGGCGGAACCCTGCAATTTATAAAACATTATGGTGCTGATACATTCAACGCTCGTTGCCAGGTATTGGCCCAGCTGTATGGCGACCGGTTTTTACCGCCGACTGCGGTGCCCAACAACCCACAACCGATCAGGAGCGAACATGATACCGCGTGATATATATGATGCCGACCATGAGTGCTTTCGCGATATGGTCATCCGATTTATGGAAACCGAAGTAAAGCCCTACCACGCCCAATGGGAGCGCGATGGCCAAGTGAGCCGTCAGGTATGGAAACAGGCAGGCGAATTGGGTTTGTTGTGCCCCACCGTGTCAGAAACCTATGGTGGCGCTGGAACCGATTTTCGTTACAACTGTATCGTCGTCGAGAGCTTTATGCGCGCCGGCTATACCGGCTTGGGATTTGGACTGCACTCTGACATTGCAGTGCCCTACATTGAAAATTACGGCAGCGAAGACCTCAAAAAACGCTTTCTTCCCAGCATGGTCAGTGGCGACATGATTGCGGCCATCGCCATGACAGAACCTGGCGCTGGTTCCGATTTACAGGGCATCAAGACAGTCGCTGTTGCCGACGGCGACAGCTGGGTCCTCAACGGCGCCAAAACCTTTATTACCAATGGCCAGATGTCTGACCTTGTCATCGTTGTGGCGAGAACGGATGCCAGTCTAGGCGCAAAGGGGATCAGCCTCTTTGTCGTTGAGGCAGGCACCCCAGGCTTTTCTAAGGGCAAAAACTTGGAAAAAGTCGGCATGAAAGCCCAGGATACCGCAGAGCTTTTCTTTAACGATTGCCGCATACCCGCTGAAAACCTTTTGGGCGAACGCAACCAGGGGTTTCGCTATCTGATGGAGGAGCTACCACAGGAGCGGCTCAGTGTTGCCGTTGGGGCGATCGCGAGTGCTGAAGCACTGTTGGATCTGACCGTTGCCTATGTAAAGGAACGCACCGCCTTTGGAAAGACGATCGGTGAATTTCAAAATACCCAGTTTGTTTTGGCCGCGTTAAAAGCCCGTATTCTGTCTGCACGGGTGTTCATAGACCGCTGTATCGCCCTGCATCTAGAGGGACTGCTTTCAGTTGCAGATGCCGCAGCTGCAAAACTCCTTACCACAGACCTCCAGTGCAAGGTTGCCGACGACTGCGTTCAGCTGCATGGCGGATATGGCTATATGTGGGAATATCCCGTTGCGCGTGCCTGGGCTGATTCAAGGGTTCAAAAAATCTATGCAGGGACCAATGAAATCATGAAGCTCATCATCGCCAGAGACCTTCTCAAACCGTGATCAAGGAACCCCGCACATGATAACCCCGCTTAAAGGCATCAATGTTTTGGATTTTTCAACACTGCTGCCTGGTCCCTTTGCAACAAGGTACCTCGCTGATATGGGGGCCGAGATCCTGCGTGTTGAAGCACCCAACAAGCCGGATCTATTGCGCTCCTTACCCCCCTTAGTCACGATCAAAGGGGAAACCGTGGGTGCGAGCTATGCCTATTTGAATCGAGACAAAGCACAGATAACGCTGGATTTAAAATCCCCCGCCGATATTGCCACCCTTTATGAGCTGGTTCGTAACATCGATATCGTTATTGAGGGCTTTAGACCGGGCGTGATGGGCAAACTCAAACTGTCATACGCTGAGTTATCCGCCATCAACCCGCGCATCATTTATTGCTCAATAACGGGTTATGGACAAACAGGCCCCCTAAAAAACCGCGCAGG
>CAWUUZ010000281.1:0-3911 GCA_963925745.1 uncultured Pseudomonadales bacterium | reverse complement strand
AGTTTCGCTTTTGGCTTAATTTCGGTTTGTGACTTGCTTAACATTCGGTTACTCTTTTTAGCAATCGACAACCCGAATCAGCGTCAATACGCTACACCTAGGATCTATCATGCCTTTCAAGACTGATAACGTTAACGTCGTCTCCCAAGACGTTCTCATCACGCCTGACGCATTAAAAAATGCGTTGCCCCTTACTCCTGCGGCGATCAAAACCATTGAGTCCGGTCGAAAATCCATTCGAGATATTCTAGACCGTAAGGACCACCGACTCTTTGTCGTGATTGGCCCCTGCTCTATTCACGATGCCCCTGCTGCGATCGACTATGCAAATCGCTTAAAGGCGCTGGCAGACAAGGTAGATGACACCCTCTATCTGGTGATGCGTGTTTATTTTGAAAAGCCGCGTACCACAGTGGGCTGGAAAGGCTTTATCAACGACCCTTATTTGGATGATTCCTTCAAAATTGAGGAAGGCCTGCACCTGGGTCGTAAGCTGTTGATCGATATTTCTGAAATTGGTTTACCGGTATCAACAGAAGCGTTGGACCCGATTTCTCCCCAGTATTTACAGGAACTCATCAGCTGGTCTGCCATTGGCGCCCGTACCACCGAATCCCAGACCCACCGCGAAATGTCGAGTGGTCTGTCCTCTGCGGTTGGCTTTAAGAATGGTACCGACGGCGGTCTCGAGGTTGCGATCAACGCATTGCAATCCGTATCCAGCCCACACCGTTTCTTGGGTATCAACCATGAGGGTCAGGTAGCGGTTATCCGAACCAAGGGCAACCAATATGGTCATGTGGTCTTACGTGGCGGCAATTCAAAGCCAAACTATGATTCAGTCAGTGTATCCATAACAGAAAGGACCTTGGAAAAAGCCAAGCTGTCGCAAAATATTATGATTGACTGTTCACATGCCAATTCAAACAAGGATGCAACCTTGCAGCCCTTGGTTGCGATGAATGTGACCAATCAAATTATTGAAGGCAATCAGTCGATTGTTGCTGTCATGATCGAAAGCAACATTGGCGCTGGCAACCAATCCATTCCGAAAAACCTGGATGAACTCAAATACGGTGTGTCTGTGACCGATGCCTGTATCGATTGGGAAACTACCGAAACGTTGATTCTCGACATGCACAGCAAACTGAAAGATGTCTTGCTCAAGCGCGGACAGAAATAGACCCTGCTTAAACGCCAGCAACATCAATATGCGTTTCTACTCGGCTGCGTTATTGCAGCCGGGTAAATACCTCCAAAGGCAGACACAATGTTAGAAATGGATGTGGTGTATGCATTCTTCCTTATTTTTACAGGGGCGGCCGTCATCGCTACCCTTGCGCTATTCACCCGTCAGCCGCTCATCATTGGCTATATCGTTTTGGGTGTTTTGATAGGTCCCTTCGGCTTTAAATTTATTGAAAACCCCGATCAACTGGCCAAAATCTCAGAAATTGGCATCATCTTTTTGCTGTTTTTGATTGGCTTGGATATGCAGCCACAGAATTTGTGGTCGACCCTCAAGAAAGCCACCACCATCGCCCTGATGTCGAGCGTTCTCTTTGCTACCGTGGGCTTTGCTGCCGCGATAGGCTTGGGTTATGGCGTGGGAGAAGCCGTCATCATTGGCGCTGCCATGATGTTCTCTAGCACCATTATCGCGATCAAGCTGCTGCCAACCACGGTGCTGCACCACAAGCACACCGGTGAGCTCATGGTGGGCATCTTGCTGCTCCAAGACTTGTTGGCCATCGTTGTACTCTTGGCACTTGGCAGTGCGGGCAATAACGAATCCAACTGGCTGACATCACTCAAGACCCTATTTGGCTTACCGATTCTGTTATTTGTTTCTTGGCAACTGGTGCGACTGGTCTTTTTACCCCTGCTTACCAAGTTCGACCGTATCCAAGAATATATCTTTCTGCTGGCCATCGGTTGGTGTTTGGGCATTGGTGAATTGGCACACTTTCTCGGGCTATCCTATGAAATTGGCGCCTTTATAGCCGGCATATCCATTGCCCGAAACCCCATTAGCTTGTTTATTGCCCAGAGCTTAAAGCCCCTCAGAGATTTCTTTTTGGTGTTGTTCTTCTTCACCATCGGTGCCGCTTTTGACATCACCATGCTGCCAGAAATCTGGGTCGGTCTTGTGGGGATGACACTGCTATTTTTGGTGTTAAAGCCCCTGGCCTTTCGGTTTTTGCTGGGTAATTTGAGTGAAACTAAGCGCTTGGCTTGGGATGTGGGCTTTCGATTGGGTCAAAACAGTGAGTTTTCGATCTTGATTGCCTACCTGGCGGCAAGCAGTGGGCTACTATCGGACAAAGGATCACTCCTCATCCAGGGCACAGCCATTCTTACCTTTGCCCTGTCTAGCTACATTGTGGTCTTTAACTTTCCCAACCCTATTGCAGTCGACGACCGATACCGTCGGGACTAGCACTGGCCAACAACGTTTTAGAACATCTACTGTCGGTCAGTCAAACGGGCTAGAAATTCCGTTTCGTCATAGGTCTGAATGGTGACATTGCTCAGAGGTGTCCATTTTGCAAAGAACTCCAACGGTTTATCACGCAGCCAAAAAACCGTTGGCACGGGCAGTGACACCTGTGGACTCAACAGTTTCCGATTGCCATCCAAGGTTTTATGACTTCCTAGCAGGCTGCTTTCCTTGGTCAGTTGTTTCCAGATTCCGCGAAATTCAGGATCTGCCTTGCCAGAACGGTGGAAATATTGGCGCTGGTCAAAAATGAGCTTTAGGGTTGTCAAACCCGGTACCCAGTTACGATAAGACCAGTGAAATCGCGACATATCCAATGCATGGACTCGGGCGACCAACGTATTGTCCAGTGTTCCTGCTTCTGCTGCCCTAAGAACAGCAAGGGCACCCTCACCAGCGCCTATCCAAACAGCGACACCTGGATGTAACTCATGAACAAACTGCTGAACAGCGGGCAAGTCATAAGCCGCAACATCGTTGAGCGAGTTTTCTTGATAACCCCGGTTCTTCGGAGACAAGCCATGTCCGCGCATTTCCAACAACCAGAGATCCGCGCCCTGCTCTAACAAAAAGCACAGCAACGTTTCATGTTCTCGCATCCACCGAGTTCGATTTTCAAAGGTGTCGTGAACCAGCACATAAACGGGACTGTCATCCGTTTGTTTGTCTGCGTCATAGAGACGTGTCAAAGCCAACTCAACGGTTTTATCATCGCTGTTATTGGTTTTCAACAGGTACACATCCTCAGAAAATGCCAACCACATTTCTGTGTGCACCAAGGAAACGGGATACTTCTCACTGCTACTTTTCATAAATTACCAGGGCTGTAAAACACACCAAATACCTGCTTTGACAAACAGCTTGAACCTGTTTTCAATGGCTTTGCGTGCTTTTACCAATTGGAATAACGCTGTTTTGGTCTGGTAACCACCCAAGATTAGGCCTGATGCTAAAAGGGTACGCACAATCCTATGCTTTCTGGTTACTGATCCATGGCACGAGTTTAACATTGTAGATATGGCTAAAGGTATGAATATGTGACGGGTTAGCCAAAATAGATGGTATTGGTAGCATTTTCGACCCAGACCCAATCCCAGACCCAATACCAGACCCAATACCTATGTGGCCTGCAACAGTCTGTGTCGGCGGTATATTAAGCGCTCAGTAGAAAGGCGGTATGGCTGTGAGTAAACAAAAAGGCATGACAGTCATAGGCAAAGCATCATAAATACGCTGCACATTCAGGGCTATCACTGTGTTGGCCCCACCACCATCCTGTCGTGCCATGCCCCTAAAGTTTTTAACCTAATCTATGCCATGATAATCTGTGTCTTACCTGAAAACGCCTGAAACCCTGTGGTCTTGTAAGACAGCAACCTTTTGAAAGAACCAACCCTGTGGAGCCTGTGAC